>JALTNO010000020.1 GCA_027000645.1 Paracoccaceae bacterium
AACCGCGTGATCCTCAAGGCCAGACGCGCCAGCGCGCCGGCCCAGATCAACGTGCCGCGCGACTACTTCACCCAGGTGGTGGACATCGACCTGCCCCAGATCGTCCGCTTCGAGCGCCCCGCCGGGGGCGAAGATGCGGTGGCCGAGGCCGCAAGGCTGCTGGGGGAGGCGCGCTTTCCGGTGATCCTGAACGGCGCCGGCGTGATCCTGGCCGGCGCCATCCCCGACACCGTCGCCCTGGCCGAGCGGCTGGATGCGCCGGTCTGCTGCGGCTATCAGCACAATGACGCCTTTCCCGGCAGCCACCCGCTCTTTGCCGGGCCGCTGGGCTACAACGGCTCGAAAGCGGCGATGGAACTCATTGCGCAGGCCGACGTGGTGCTGGCGCTGGGCAACCGACTCAACCCGTTCTCGACCCTGCCCGGATACGGCATCGACTACTGGCCCGGGGACGCGAAGCTGATCCAGAACGACATCAACCCCGACCGGATCGGCCTGACCAGGCCGGTCGATGTCGGCATCGTCGGAGACGCGGGCAAGGTCGCGCGCCAGATCCTGGACGCCCTGCCCGACAACGCCGGCGACTTCGGGCGCGAGGAACGCCGGGCACTGGTCGCGCAGACCAAGTCGACCTGGGCGCAGCAACTGGCCGCGATGGATCACGAGAACGACGATCCCGGCACCACCTGGAACCAGCGCGCCCGCGCGGCCAAGCCCGACTGGATGAGCCCGCGCATGGCCTGGCGGGCGATCTCGGCGGCGCTGCCGAAGGATGCGATCATCAGCTCGGACATCGGCAACAACTGCGCCATCGGCAACGCCTATCCCAGCTTCGAGGACGGCCGGAAATACCTCGCCCCCGGCCTGTTCGGCCCCTGCGGCTATGGCCTGCCGGCGATCGTCGGCGCCAAGATCGCCTGCCCCGACGTGCCGGTGGTGGGCTTTTCCGGCGACGGGGCCTTCGGCATCGCCGTGACGGAGCTGACCGCCATCGGGCGGCCGGAATGGCCGGCGATCACCCAGGTGGTGTTCCGCAACTACCAGTGGGGCGCGGAAAAGCGCAACTCGACGCTGTGGTTCGACGACAATTTCGTCGGCACCGAGTTGAACGAGCAGGTCTCCTATGCCGGCATCGCGCAGGCCTGCGGGCTGAAGGGGGTGCAGGTGCGCAGCATGGAGGAACTGACCGAAGCGCTGCACCGGGCGATCCGCGATCAGATGGAGAACGGCATCACCACGCTGATCGAGGCGATGATCAACCAGGAACTGGGCGAGCCGTTCCGCCGCGACGCGATGAAGAAGCCGGTCAAGGTCGCCGGAATCGACCCGGCGGACATGGCCCCGCAGCAGGTTGGGTGAGTCCCGGCACAACCGCGGCGGCAGGAGGGGTGCTCAGGCCTGCGCTGCCGTCAGCACCGTGGCCGCCACGATGTCTTCGACCGTGGCGCCGCGGCTGAGATCGCAGACCGGGCGGGCAAAGCCCTGCAGGAACGGCCCCAGCGCCTGCGCTCCGGCCAGTTCCTGGCACAGCTTGTATGCGATGTTGCCCGCGTCCAGCGACGGGAACACCAGCACATTCGCATCCACCGGCGCGATCCCCTTGGTTTCGGCAATGCGTGCGTTCAGCGCCGCATCCGCCTGCACCGGCCCCGCGAACCCGGTCGCCTCGGCCGCCGCCCGCACCGTGCGCACGCTGGCGCCGTCGCCCGAGCTGCCGGTGGAAAAGGACAGCAGCGCCACCCGCGCCTGCCCCAGAAGCGCCCGCGCCGATGCGGCCGAGGCCCGGGCGATCGCCGCCAGCCCCTCGGCGTCGGGCGCCACGTTCACCGCGCAGTCGGCAAAGATCATCTCGCGCCCGTCGGGGAACAGCATCAGGAAGAAGGACGAGGGCAGCGTCACCCCCTCGGCCAGCCCGATGCCGATGCTGGCAGCCTCGATCACCCGCCGGGTGGGGGCATCGGCACCGGCCACCATCGCATCCGCCTCGCCCGCCGCCACCATCGCCGCGGCCCGATACAGCGGCCGGGCCAGCAGGCGCCGGGCGATGGCCTCTTTCATCCCCCGCGCCTCGACCAGGGCGGCCAGATGGGCCTCGGACACGTCCGCCGGCGGCAGCGGCCGGCACAGCCCTTCGGCCGCAAGCCGCGCCGCCGCGGCCGCCACACGGGGCTCGTCCATTTCGGGGAAGACGATGCGCGCGGCCCGGGCGCGCGCGACCTCCCATGCCTTGTCCAGTGCCGACATCATTACCTCCGTGCCTGTTGTGAGAAGGGTTCAGCAATGACCGATACCGTCAAGATCAATCGCGGCCTCAAGGGCATCTATTTCGAACGCTGCGGCGTCTCGGACATCGACGGCGCAAGGGGCGAACTCAGCTATCGCGGCTATTCGATTCACGACCTTGCCACGCGGTCCACGTTCGAGGAGGTCGCCTATCTGCTGATCTTCGGCGAATTGCCCACCGCCGCCCAGCTGGCCGATTTCGACGCCCGCCTGAAGGCCGCCCGCCACCTGCCGGGCGAGGTGCATGACATCATCTCCACCTGCCGGCAGGGCCACCCCATGGACGTGCTGCGCACCGCCGTCTCGGCGCTTGCGGCGCTGGAGCCGCAGGCCCGCGAGGTCAGCGAGGACGCCTTCATCGAAAACGGCATCCGCCTGACCGCCCAGGTGCCGATGATCGTCGCCGCCCATGACAACATCCGCCACGGCCGCGAACCGGTGGCGCCCGATCCCGCGCTGTCCCACGCCGCCAACTGGCTGTGGATGCTCAAGGGCGAAAGACCCGACGAGGAGACCGCCCGGCTGGCGGATGTAGACTTCATCCTTCATGCCGAGCACGGCTCCAACGCCTCCAGCTTTGCCGCCCGCGTCACCATCGGCACCGAGACCAACCTGCATGGCGGCATCGTCACCGCCATCTCCACCCTTGCCGGCCCGGCCCATGGCGGCGCCGCCGAGGACGTGATGAAGATGGTGCGCGAGATCGGCAGCCCCGCAAACGCCGCCCGCTACGTTCGGGAAAAGCGCCGCAACCGCGAAGCCGTGATGGGCTTCGGCCACCGCGTCTATCGCCGGGAAGATCCCCGCGCCCGCCACCTGCGCGAGGGGGTGCGCCGGCTGGGCGAGAAGATGGGCGCGCCGGAATGGTACGAGATCCTCCAGGCCGTGGTCGAGGCGATGAAGCCCTATTCCCGTCACGGGCTGAACGTGAACGTCGATTTCTACTCGGGCGTCATCTACCAGCTGCACGGCATCCCGATGGACCTTTATGTCCCGATCTTCGCCATCGGCCGCATGCCGGGCTGGGTGATCCAGTGCATCGAACAACTGCGCCGCAACATCCTGATCCGGCCGCTCACGCTTTACGACGGTCCGGCACCGCGCCCCTATGTCCCGATCGCGGAACGCGGCTGACCCCCACCCGAAAGGGGCGGACAGGACGCGCTCAACACACATTCAAAAAAACAGTCGCATTTTTTTGAATGTTAAATTAACGTGCCCGCAAACCCGGGGAGGAGAGAGAGCGGATGGGATACCAGCAACCGGTCGTGGACACGTCGCCCAAGGTCTCGGACGAGGTGCGCAAGACCACATGCTACATGTGCGCCTGCCGGTGCGGCATCAACGTGCACATGAAGGACGGAAAGGTCGCCTATATCGAAGGCAACCGCGATCACCCCGTGAACCGGGGCGTGCTTTGCGCCAAGGGGTCCTCGGGAATCATGCAGCACAACGCGCCCTCGCGCCTGCGCGCCCCCATGAAGCGGGTAGGCCCCCGCGGCTCGGGCGAGTTCGAGGAAATCAGCTGGGACGAGGCGCTGGAAATCGCCACCTCCTGGCTGAAGCCCCTGCGCGAAAAACACCCTGAAAAACTTGCCTTTTTCACCGGCCGCGACCAGTCGCAAAGCTTCACCAGCTTCTGGGCGCAGAATTTCGGCACCCCCAACTATGCCGCCCATGGCGGGTTCTGCTCGGTCAACATGGCGGCGGCGGGCATCTACACGATGGGTGGCGCATTCTGGGAATTCGGCCAGCCCGACTGGGACCACACGAAGCTGTTCATGCTGTTCGGCGTGGCCGAGGATCACGATTCCAACCCGATCAAGATGGGCATCGGCCGCATCAAGGCGCGCGGGGCAAAGGTGATCGGGGTCAACCCGATCCGCTCGGGCTACAATGCGGTGGCGGATGAATGGGTGGGAATCACCCCCGGAACCGACGGGCTGTTCATCCTGTCGCTGATCCACGTGCTGATGAAGTCGGGGCGAATCGATCTCGACTATCTCGCCCGCTACACCAACGCACCATGCCTGGTGAACGCCGCAGAGGGACCCGAAAAGGGCCTGCTTCTGCGCGACGGGGACGGCAAGCCGCTGGTGATCGACCGCACCAGCGGCAAGCCGGTGCCATTCGACCAGCCCGGCGTGCGCCCCCGTCTGAACGCCACGCTGGAACGCGACGGCACCACCCACCGCACCGTCTTCCACCTGATGGCCACGCGCTACCTGTCGGAGGAATTCGCCCCCGAATCGGTGGCCGAACGCTGCGGCGTCCCGGCCGAAAGGATCCGCGCCATCGCCGCCGAGCTGGCCCGCGTCGCCTTCGACGAAGCGTTCGAACTGGAACGCGAATGGACCGACTTCCGGGGCGAGACCCACAAGTCCATGATCGGCCGCCCGGTCAGCTTCCACGCCATGCGCGGGATTTCGGCCCATGCCAACGGGTTCCAGACCTGCCGGGCGCTGCATGTGCTGCAGATCATCCTCGGCACCGTCGAGGTGCCCGGCGGCTTCCGCTTCAAGCCGCCCTATCCGAAGCCGGCCGAAGCGCATCCCAGGCCGCATGTGGGCGTCACCCCCGGCGCACCGCTGGACGGCCCGCATCTGGGCTTTGTCCACGGCCCCGAAGATCTGGCGCTGAAAGAGGACGGCTCCCCCGCCCGTATCGACAAGGCGTTCACCTGGGAAAACCCGATGTCCAGCCACGGGCTGATGCACATGGTGATCTCGAACGCCCATGCCGGCGATCCCTACCGCATCGACACGCTGTTCATGTACATGGCCAACATGTCATGGAACTCGACCATGAACACCGCCGGCGTGATGGAGATGCTGACCGACCGCGACCCCGAAACCGGCGAATATGTCATCCCGCGGATCATCTACTCGGACGCCTATTCCTCGGAGATGGTCGCCTATGCCGACCTGATCCTGCCCGACACCACCTATCTGGAGCGCCACGACTGCATCTCGCTGCTCGACCGCCCGATCTGCGAGGCCGACGCCGCCGCCGACGCCATCCGCTGGCCGGTGGTCGAACCCGACCGGGACGTGCGCGGCTTCCAGTCGGTTCTGGTCGACCTGGGCGCGCGGCTGGGCCTGCCCGCCTTCGTCAACGAGGACGGCAGCCCGAAATGGAGGGACTATGCCGACTACATCGTCAACCATGAACGCAAGCCGGGCGTCGGCCCGCTGGCCGGCTGGCGCGGCAAGGACGGCTCGAAGACCGGCCGGGGTGAGGTGAACCCGGAACAGCTGGACCGCTACATCGAGAATGGCGGCTTCTTCGTGGCCCACATTCCCGAAGGCGCCGATTACTACAAGCCGTGGAACACCGCCTATCAGGACTGGGCGGTGGGCATGGGGCTCTATGACAGCCCCCAGCCCTACCTGTTCCAGCTCTATGTCGAACCGATGCGCCGCTTCCAGCTGGCGGCCGAGGGGCACGGCACCCGCCAGCCGCCCGAACACCTGCGCCAGCGGATCCTCGACACCATGGACCCGCTGCCGATCTGGTACGAAACCGACCAGACCGGCAACGAGGGCTTCTCCATCAACGCCCTCACCCAGCGGCCCATGGCCATGTATCACAGCTGGGGCACCCAGAACGCCTGGCTGCGCCAGCTGCACGGGCGCAACCCGCTCTACGTGCCCACGAAGATCATGCGCGAGGCCGGCCTGAAGGATGGCGACTGGGCGCGGGTGAGCTCCCCGCACGGCTCGATCGTGGTGCCGGTAATGGAAATGGCCGCGCTCAACGAGAACACGGTCTGGACCTGGAACGCCATCGGCAAGCGCAAGGGCGCCTGGGCGCTGACCCCCGACGCGCCCGAAGCGACGAAGGGCTTCCTGCTCAACCACATCATCCACGAACTTCTGCCGCCGAAGGGCGACGGGCTGCGCTGGGCCAACTCCGATCCCGTGACCGGGCAGGCCGCATGGTTCGACCTCAAGGTGAAGATCGAAAAGGCCGCCGAGCCCGACGAGCGCAGCGAATGCGACCCCGCCTTCCCGCCGATCAAATCCCCCGTCGGCACCGGCCCGAAGGAACTGCGCTGGAAGGTCGGCAAATGAGACGTCTTTTTCTGGCTGCAATTATCCCGGGGTCCGGGGCAGCGCCCCGGCCCGGCTCTCTCAACCCGCGCCGAGGCCCGACGACATGACCCAACTCCCTGCCAAGACCGAAAGGAAGCTCGGCCTGGTGATCGACCTCGACACCTGCGTCGGCTGCCATGCCTGCGTGATCTCCTGCAAGGGCTGGAACACCGAGAACTACGGTGCCCCGCTCTCCGACCAGGACCCCTACGGCGCCAATCCCCGCGGCACCTTCCTCAACCGCGTGCATTCCTACGAATGCACCCCCGCCGACGGCGCCGCGCAGCTGATCCACTTCCCCAAGTCCTGCCTGCACTGCGAGGACGCGCCCTGCGTCACCGTCTGCCCCACCGGGGCCAGCTACAAGCGGGTCGAGGACGGCATCGTGCTGGTCAACGAGTCCGACTGCATAGGATGCGGGCTGTGCGCCTGGTCCTGCCCCTACGGGGCGCGCGAGCTGGACCGGGCCGAGGGCGTGATGAAGAAATGCACCCTGTGCATCGACCGCATCTACAACGAAAACCTGCCCGAGGAAGACCGCATCCCCGCCTGCGTGCGCACCTGCCCCGCCGGAGCGCGCCATTTCGGCGACTTCGCCGATCCCGAAAGCAACGTGTCGAAGCTGGTGGCCGAACGCGGCGGCATGGACCTGATGCCCGAACAGGGCACGCGGCCCGTCAACAAGTATCTGCCGCCGCGTCCGAAAGACCGCATCGACAGCGATGCCGCGCCGGCGCTGAAGCCGGTGGCGGAGGAAGCTTCGGGCTTCTTCGCCTGGCTCGACAAGGCTCTGGAGAAACTCTGACATGCACCCGGCACCTTCCGTCATCATCTTCACCACCTTCTCGGGCCTCGGCTTCGGCCTGCTGACCTTCCTCGGCCTCGGTCTGCCCGAGGTCACCGGCATGACCGCCTTCCTGCTGTTCGCCGTGGCCTATCTTTTCGCCGTGGGCGGGCTGATCGCCTCGACCTTCCACCTCGGCCACCCCGAACGCGCGCTCAAGGCCTTCACCCAGTGGCGCACGAGCTGGCTGAGCCGCGAGGGCTGGGCCTCGGTCATCGCGCTGGCTCTGATGGCGCTTTACGGGGCGGGGCTGGTGTTCCTCGGCCAGCGGTGGGTGCTGCTTGGCTATGCCGGCGCGCTGATGAGCCTGCTGACCGTGTTCACCACCTCGATGATCTATACCCAGCTGAAGACCATCCCGCGCTGGCACACAGCGTTGACGCCGGTGAGGTTCCTGTCCTTCGCCCTGGCCGGCGGCGCGCTGCTGGCCGGGCAGGTGAAAACGGCGATTCTGCTGCTGCTTGTGGCCGGGGTGGTGCAGGTGGCGCACTGGATGCGCGGCGACGGCGCCCTGGCGGCATCCGGCACCACGCTGGCCAGTGCGACGGGGCTGGGCCGCATCGGCGATGTGCGGGCCTTCGAGCCGCCGCACACGGGCAGCAACTACCTGCTGGAGGAATTCGTGCATGTAGTGGGCCGCCGGCACAGCCAGAAGCTGCGGGTGATCTCGATCCTGCTGATGGTTGCGGTACCGGTGGCGCTGCTGATGCTGCCCTTCAACCACCTGATCGCGGCGCTGGCGGTGCTCAGCCATGTGCTGGGCGTTCTGGTGGCGCGCTGGCTGTTCTTCGCCGAGGCCGAGCACGTGGTCGGCCTGTACTACGGCAAGCGCCACGCGTAAGGGCGGAGCGGTACGAGGGGGCTCTGCCCCCTCGGCCCTGCGGGCCTCACCCCCGGAGTATTTGGGGCAGGGTCTATACCAGCTCAGTGTCTGAGCGGTTTCATTCTGCACGATTTGAGCAGGGTCTTGTAGAGGTCATTCTTGCGGTTGTTGAAGCGGAACTCGGTCTCCTTGAGGAAGACCGGGAAGCTG
>JALTNO010000021.1 GCA_027000645.1 Paracoccaceae bacterium
CCCTCGTCGAACGCCGCAAGGCGGGAAAGATCCCCGACCACTTCCTCCTCGTCGAGCATCCCCCCGTGATCACGGTGGGGCGGAAAAGGAACGCGCGCCGGAACATCCTCGACGCCCGCGCAATCCCCGTGGTGGAGGTGGAGCGGGGAGGGGACGTCACCTACCACGCGCCGGGGCAACTCGTCGGCTACCCGATCCTTTGCCTCGACCCCGACAGCCGCGACCTCCGCCGCTACCTGCGCGACCTCGAGGATCTCCTGATCCGCCTCCTCGCCCGCTACGGCGTCGAAGGGGAACGCAACCCCCCCTACACCGGCGTCTGGCATGCCGGTCGCAAGCTCGCCTCGATCGGGGTCGCCGTCCATGCCTGGATCACCTTCCACGGCTTTGCGCTCAACGTGAACAACGATCCCACGGAATTCGCCACGATCCGTCCCTGCGGGCTCGACGCCGCCGTGATGGACTCCCTCGGCCGCATTCTCGGTCGCCCGCTCGATCTCGCCGCGATGAAGGAAACGCTGCGCACCCTCGTGCGCGCGCCCCGCCCGGCCTCGCCGCCGTGAAGGAGACTTCGCTTCCCCCCGTCTTGTCAGGCGAACGGAAAATTGCTAGATTCTCCCCATGAACGCCCGCTCAATCTCCCTCTGCCTGCTCCTGGCGTTCACGACCGCCCACGCCCATGGCGCGGACTCCTACTGCCGCGACCCCGACGCTATCGCCGACTGGAACGCCATGCTGGAGAAGTACCCCGGCTCCGATGACTGGCAGCGCCTGCACGCCCTCTGGCTGGGCCTCTGCCACAAGGTCGAGGCGGGCAGCATCGACCTCAAGCGTGCTATCGACCTGTTCGAGGCCGAGCGCTCGGCGACCATTCGACGCATGCGGCGTCAGCCTGACAATCCCGGCGAACTCTCGGCGGGGTGAACGTGACCGCACCCGGCAACATCCACTCCCACCCGCTTGCACACCAGGCCATCGTTGAGGCGCGGCAGCTGCTGTCCTCCGGCGAACCCAGGCACGAGGCCTGCGAGTTCATGATCTCCGCGCTGGTGCGCATCATGGAACAGTGGATCTGGCTCACCGGCAGGGCGTTGGACTCGCGCGAGGGTGACGCATCCGTGATGCGGCAATTCTTCGAGCTCACGAGCGGCCTGCCGGAGCGCGAGCTGCTTGACTGCGCCCATGAGGTGACTGTCCTGATGATCCACTGCACTAACGGACACCCGGACCCGGATCTCGACCCGACGGGCGAGGACTGGGATGCCGATGCATGGATGAAATGGGCGGGGGAGACGCTTGACCAGGCGGACGCGCTGGTCGAAACCTACGGCAGGCAGAGCCGCTAGCCGCGTCAGGGCGCCCCACAGGCTCGCAAGCTCGCCCGTGGCCGGGCTGCTCCGGGTTCCGCTTCGCTCCATCCCGCGCTACGCGCGGGACTGACGCCCTCCGCATCCCTGGCGCTTGCGCCCTCCGGGCGCTCTGGCTCCGCCAGAGGCTCGCAAGCTCGCCACTGGCTCCGCCAAAACCCCGCAATGCCGAACCCCATCCCCCAGGCGGGCAGTATGCCTTCCGTTCCAGGGCCGTAAAGGGTCTACGATCGCTTCGCGACGGCCTGCGGCCGCCCTTGACGGCCCTTCCACTCCAGGCGTTTTGTCGCCATGGGGGGTGGGGTTTTCATCCCATTAAAATGGGCAGTTTTCACTGAAAGGAGGGAATGTCATGTTCAAGCAGGGTGTGGTGGCGGTGGCCGGTCCCCGGTCGCTGCCGGAGTCGGAAGCGGCAGAGGTGGCGGCGGTGGCGCGCTCCCTGTCGGCCGCCGGTCACGGGCTGGTGGTCGGGTGTGCCACAGGCGCGGATGCGGCCGCGCTGGCCTCGGCGTCTTCGGCCTGCTCCGTGCTGGCGGCCTTCGGGCCTGGCGGCCGGGGCGGGTGCCGGTGGTCGAATGTCGCCGGGGTGTCCCGTTTCGCGGAAGAGGGCGGCGCGGTCTAGTGGTGGGCCGG
>JALTNO010000022.1 GCA_027000645.1 Paracoccaceae bacterium
CGCGCGGCGTAAAAGATGCCCGCCAGCGCGGTGATCATCCCGGCGGCCACATAGACGCGAAAGACCGCGCCGCGCACGCCGATGCCCGCGTGCCGCGCGGTGCGGCGCGCGCCGCCGATGGCGGTCAGATGCCAGCCGGGGCGGGTGCGGGTGACGAACAGATGGCCGGCCAAGGCCAGCGCAGCCAGGGCCAGAACATTGGCGGGGATGGCGAAAACGTCCCCGTCGCCGAGAAAATCCAGCACGGCCGAGTCGCGCATGTTCATCACGATCGGGGCCGAGTAGCTCTTGTAAAGCAGGTCAGAGATCGCCCGGAAAACGATCATCGTCACCAACGTTGTCAAAAAGGCGCGGGTGCGCAGGAGTCCGATCAGCACCCCGTTGACCGCACCCGCCAGTGCCCCCACGGCGAGCACGGTCGGGAGAACCGCCGGCAGGGGCCAGGAGAGGTAGTGAAACAGGAACAATGTGGTGAAATTGGCCAGCGCGAAGGTTGCGCCCAGCGACAGGTCAATCCCGCCCGAGATCACCACCAGCGCCATGGCGAGCGCCACGAAGCCGAATTCGCCGAAGACCCGCGCGGTTTCGCGAATGTTGTAGGCCGACAGGTAGTTGTCGATCTTCAGCGCGAAGAACACCACCAGCCCGACCATGATCAGGAAGGGAAAGACTGCTTCCATCCAGCGCTTGGACAACAGGTCCGACAGCAGCAGTTGCAGCGACAGATCGCGAAAGCGCACCCGCAAGGCTTCGCGCAGGCGGCCGCGGCGGCGTGGCGGACGGACAAAGACCGAGCGGCCGACCCCGGCCGGGCTCTGGCCCCGGCCCTGCGCGGCGGGTGTGGAAATGCTGGTTTCAGCCACGAAATGCGTCCCTTGTCGCGTGGAAAAAGAAGCCTGCCTGCCCCGGTCGCGGAGCGGCCGAAGCCGCGCCCGCGCCGGGAGAAGGGCCGCGCGTTACTGCCCCGGCATCTGCCAGCAGGCGCCGTCGGCATTGTCTGCCGTGATGACGTTCGTGTCGGAATAGAGCACGGTGCGCAGTTCGCCCGGTGCCGCGCCCGATTGCAGGATCATCTTGACCGCGGTCATGATGTCATGGCCCTGCAACTTGGCGTCGAAGCTCCAGTACTTGTCGATCAGCCCGGCCTTGATGCTGTCGCAGATCACCTGCGGGCCGCCGCCATTGGCGTAGTTGAGCACCTTGCCGGTGAGGCCTGCTTCCTTGATCGCCTGGCCCGCGCCAAGCTGCATGATCCCCCAGACGCCGAAGGTTGCGCAGAGGTCCGGGTGCTGGGTCAGGACCGAGGCGGTGATTTCACGCGCCTTGTTGGCGTCCCAGTAGCCGGGCTGGCTGGACACCACCTGAATTTCCGGGTGCTCGGCAAACACGGCCTTGGCGGCGGTGACCTCCTCCATGCTGACCGAGGACGTGGGATCGCCCTCGACGATCGCGACCTTGCCCGAGCGGCCCGAGCCGGCGCCGCATTGCGCCACGATGTCCTCGGCGGTTTCCTTGCCGATGCGGTAGAAATCCGCCCCGATATAGGCCGAGGTCGGCGTGTTCGAGGCCATGTTGATCTGGATGACGTGGATGCCGGCCTTTTCGGCTTTTTTCAGCAGTTTCGCCAGCAGTTGCACGCTGGGATTATGAACCACCATCACGTCGGGTTTTCCGCCGATCAGCGCCGACACCGCCTGGGTCATCGCCCCCATGTCCAGATTGGGGTCGCGCATGACGAATTTCATGCCCAGTTCGGCGGCTTCGCGTTCGATCGTGTCCTTCCAGGTGATGGTCAGCGGAATGCCCATGGTGATGGGCACGAAGGCGATGGTCTTGCCCTCGAAGGCGGCATTGAACCGCTGGCGGGCCTCGATGGCGGCGCGCGAGGCGCCGAGCGCCTCCTGGGCATTGGCCGACGCCGGCAGCGAAAGGGCGCCGGCGGTCAATGTGCCGGCGGCGAGAGCGCCCGCAAGCAGGGTGCGCAAGGTTGATCGGATCATGGACTTTCTCCCTTGTTGGTGATGGGGCTTTTGTTTTTCGCAACCGGGGGCTCCCCCTGATAGCCAAGGGCCGCGAGGATGAAGCGGGTCACCTCCTCGCGGGCCTGATCCACGGTGCGTTGGCGGCGGTATCCCCAGCCGCGCATCATGTGCGCCATGACCATGTGCATGACATAGGTCGATGTAAGGACCGGGTCCGGCACGTTGAAACGACCCGCCTTGTTGCCGCGCTCGATCAGTGTGCGAAAGGCGGTGTTGTACATCGCCTCCTTGCGCAGGACGATGCTGAAATGGCGCTCGCTCAGATGCCGGGTTTCGGTATAGGCAGCGATGGTCTGCTTGTAATAGCCTTCCGAGGCGGCAAAGAGCCCGGCGATGATCTCGACCAGCTGCTCGGCCGGGTCCTGGTCGGGGTGCGAATGCACCACCTCGACCACCGGGTAGTAGCGGTCGTGCATGTGCAGGTAGAACAGCAGCAGGATATCGTCCTTGCCGCTTATGTATTTGTAAAGATAGGACAGCTCGATGCCGGACGCCTCGGCGATCTCGCGCATCGAGGTCTTGTTGAACCCCTTTTCGGCAAACAGCAGGATCGCCGCCTCGACAATCTGCTTGTGCTTCTTTCGAACCAGTTCCTCGTTCGCGATTTTCGCGTGGATCAGCTGACCGGCCATCATGTCCTCCTCAAATATCGCCCTGACGCATGACCTCTTCATCGGTCGGATGCAGCGCGTTGTCGAGAAGGATGGCGCCAAGCAGCACGAGGCCCTTGACGATGCTTTGAACCTCGGCCGACAGGTTCATGATGACCATGCCGTTGAGCAGGGTGCCGATCAGGGCGGTACCAGCCAGCACGTTGCCGATGCCCCCGCGCCCGCCCGACAGGCTGATGCCGCCAAGGACGACCACCAGGATGGCGTCGAAATTGAGGGTCGAATTAATGATCCGAAGGTCCACACTGCCTGACGAGGCCGCCATGATCAGCCCGGCGATATAGCCTGCCGCGGCGCTCAGCGCATATTCGAGCAGCGTCAGCGGGCGCACCGGAATGCCCGTCAGCCGCGCGGTTTCGGAATTGTCGCCATGGGCGTAGATGAACCGGCCGATGCTGGTGGCCGACAACAGGAAATGCGCGGCCAGCGCCACGCCGGCAAACAGGAAGACCGGCACCGGAATGCCCAGCACCGCCCCCTGCCCCAGCACCTGCAGCCCCTGGGCGCTCTCGGGCAGATAGACCAGCATGTCGCCGCCCAGAAGCCCGGTGCGCACCGCCCCGAAGATCAGGAAGCCCATGGCAAGCGTCACGAACAGGGCGGGCATCTCGACATAGGCAATGAGTGCGCCGTTGATCAGCCCGATCACGAGCGCCAGCGCCAGCCCGGCCAGAAGCGCGACCCAGATCGGCAAGCCGCCGCCCATCAGCTTGAGCATCCAGGCCGAAACCGCCGCCATGGTCGCCACCTGCGAAAGATCCAGCCCGCGGGCGATCACCACGATGGCCATGCCGGTGGCCAGAATGCCCAGAACCGACACGCTGCGCACCAGCACCACCGCATTGGCCAGCGCGGCAAACCCGTCGAGCAGCACCGCGAACACAGCAAAGACCACCAACGTCACCGCCGCGACGATGCCCCCCTGGCCGAATTGCGCGCCCTTCAGTGTCACAGATGGCCTCCCCGGCAGAATGCGCGACGTTGGCCGCCGCCTTCTCCATACCGATAACAACAAGCGTTGTTTGTTGCAAGACGAAATCATCTGCGCTATGAGCCTCGGTGAACCGGCCCGATCGGAAACGGGCTGCGGCAAACGGAAAACAGGGACAGGAACACGCGACATGTCAGCATTCATCTTCGACGCCGTGCGCAGCCCGCGCTCGCGGGGCAAGGCCAGCGGCACGCTTCACGAGGTCAAGCCGGTGCGCCTGGCCGCGCGTATTCTGGAGAGCCTGCGCAAGCGGCACGACCTGGACACGGCGCGGGTGGATGACGTGATTCTGGGCTGCGTCACGCCGGTCGGCGACCAGGGGTCCTGCATCGCCAAGGCAGCGGTCCAGACCGCGGGCTGGGACGAATCGGTGCCCGGCGTGCAGCTTGACCGGTTCTGCGCCTCGGGGCTTGAGGCCGTGAACATGGCCGCGGCCAAGGTGGGCTCGGGCCAGCAGGATCTGGTGGTCGCCGGCGGCGTCGAAAGCATGAGCCGGGTGCCGATGGGCTCGAACGGCGGCGCCATGCTGACGGATGCCGAATTCGTGCTGGACCGCCTTTCGGTGCCGCAGGGGATCGGCGCCGACCTGATCGCCACGCTGGAAGGCTGGAGCCGTGAGGACGTGGACGCCTACGCGCTGGAGAGCCAGAAACGCGCCGCCCGCGCCCAGGCCGAGGGCCGCTTCGACCGTTCGGTGCTGCCGGTTACCGACGAAAACGGTTTCACCATCCTGGAGCGCGACGACTTCCTGCGCCCGGACACCACGTTGGAGGGGCTGGCCGCGCTCAAGCCCTCCTTCGCCGGGCTCGGAAACCTCGGTTTTGACGAGATGGTGCGCGCGCGCTACCCGCAGGTGCTGGAGATCGACCATGTGCACACGCCCGGCAATTCCTCGGGCATCGTCGATGGCGCCGCGGCGGTGCTGATCGGCAGCGAAGCCGCCGGGCGCGATCTGGGGCTTGAGGCGCGCGGGCGCATCGTGGCGGCGGCGGTGCTGGCCACCGACCCGGTGATCATGCTGACCGGCCCCGGCCCGGCGGCGAAGAAGTGCCTTGAAAAAGCGGGGCTGAAGGTGGCCGACATCGACCTCTGGGAAATCAACGAGGCCTTCGCCTCGGTCGCCCTGCGCTACATGAAGGATCTGGGCATCAGCCATGACATCACCAATGTCAACGGCGGCGCCATCGCGCTGGGCCACCCACTGGGCGCCACAGGGGCGATGCTGATTTCAACCGTTCTGGACGAGCTTGAACGCCGCGGGGGCCGCTACGGCATGATTTCACTCTGCGTCGGCGGCGGCATGGGCATTTCCACCCTGATCGAGCGTGTGTGAGCATGAAAGGACAGACCATGACCAGCAACAACTGCATCGAAATCACGCGCGCGGACGACGGGATCGTGACCCTGACCATCGCGATGGACGGCCCGGCCAATGTGATCAACGAAGCCTTCATCGAAGATTTCGCGGCCGCAGTGGCCGGGCTCGAGGCCGAAGAGGGGCTCAGCGGCGTGATCGTCACATCGGGGCGCGAGCATTTTGTGCTGGGCGGCGATATCGACATGCTGTTTGCCCTGAAACCGGGCGACGAAGCGCGTGTCTTTTCCATGCTGACCCGGCTGAAGGACGGCAAGCGGCGGCTCGAGCGCCTCCCCGTGCCGGTGGTCGCGGCCCTCAACGGCACCGCTCTGGGCGGCGGCTATGAACTGGCGCTCGCCTGCAACCGGCGCATCGCGGTGGATCGCGCGGATCTGCGTATCGGCCTGCCCGAGGTGGGGCTGGGCCTTCTGCCCGGCGGGGGCGGCCTGGTGCGGCTGGTGCAGCTCCTGGGGCTGGAGGCGGCAATGCCGTTTCTGCTGGAAGGAAAACGCCTCGCCCCCGCGCAGGCGCTGAAGGCCGGGCTGATCGACGAGGTCGTGCCGGATACCGACGCGCTCATGGCCCGCGCGCGCGCCTGGATCGGCGAGGTGGCCGGCGACGCCGAGGCCGCGGCCCAGCCCTGGGACCGCAAGGGCCACCGCATCCCCGGCGGCAGCGCCAACAGCCCGGCCAATGCCGGCAAGATCGCCGCCGGCGCGGCGATGCTCTACAGGAAAACCCTCGGCCTTCAGCCCGCTCCCGCCCATATCCTCGACGTGATGGTCGAGGCCGCCGGCCGGCTCGATCTGGACAGCGCGCTCAGATACGAAAGCCGCCGGTTCGTGTCGCTGGTCAACCGGCCCGAAACCAAGAACATGATCTCCGCGCTCCACTACGACATGCGCCGGGTGGCCCGGGGCGAGGGCCGGCCCGCCGAGATCGCGCCCACACAGGTCAAGCGCCTGGGGGTGATCGGCGCCGGCATGATGGGACACGGCATCGCCTGGTCGGCGGCGCGCACGGGGCTCGAGGTGGTGCTGGCCGACCGCAGCCCCGAAGACGCGGCGCGCGGGGTGGCCGCCTGCAAGGCGCTGGCCGACAAGCGGGTGGCGCGCGGTCGCATGGACCGCGCCGAGGCCGATGCCATCGTCGCGCGCATCCAGCCCACGGCCGAACCCCGCGACCTTGCCGGCTGTGACATGGTGATCGAAGCCGTTTTCGAGAAGCTCGACGTCAAGGACGCGGTGCTGGCCCGCCACGAGCCGCTGCTTGAGGCCGGCGCAGTCTGGGCCTCCAACACCTCGACCCTGCCGATCACCCGGCTGGCCGAAAGCGCCCAGCGACCGGAAAACTTCGTCGGCCTGCATTTCTTCTCGCCGGTGGACCGGATGCGCCTGGTCGAGATCATCCGCGGCGAAAAGACCTCGGAGGAGACGCTGGCGCGTGCCTTCGATTTCGTGCGCCAGATCGGCAAGCTGCCGGTGCTGGTTCGCGACGCGCCGGGCTTCTTCACCTCGCGGGTGATCAACACCAAGGCCGCCGAGGCGCTGGAAATGGTCTGGGAGGGCCTCGACCCGGCGCGGATCGAAAACCTGGGCCGTCAGGCGGGCTTTCCGGTCGGCATGCTGACGCTGGTGGACGAGATCGGCCTGACCCTGCCGGTGGATATCTTCGACACCAACGTCGCCATGGGCCTGATCCGGGCCGAGGACGACCCGACCCCGGGCGCGCGCGCGTTGATGCGCGAAATGGCTTTCACGCTCGACCGCAAGGGCAAGGCCGCGGGCGGCGGCTTTTTCGACTATCGCCCCGACGGGGGCAAGACGCTCTGGCCGGGGCTTGCGCGCTGGCGCAGGGAAGGCCACGCCATTCCCGACGCCGACATCCGCGACCGGATGCTGTTTCGCGCTGTGATCGAAAGCCTCAGATGCCTTGAGGAAGGCGTGATCGAACATGCCTGCGACGGCAATATCGCCTCGCTTCTGGGGATCAGCGCGCCGATGCATACGGGCGGCTACATCCAGTTCGTCAACACCTATGGCCTTGACCGGTTCGTCGCCCGTTGCGACGAACTGGCCGCCGCCTACGGCCCCCGTTTCGCGGCACCCGATATCGCCAGACGCCATGCCGAAACCGGTGAACCCATCCGGTAAATACCGGTCGGCCAGTCAATGAAGCAAATGGAGCAGGCTTGCCAGCGGCGCGCCTGTTCTGACGTCCATCGGACAGTCAACTGGCCGACCGACGATGCGGATTTTCGGCTTTCGTGGGTGTGGTATGCACGGTCCGACTCATTCGGTCACGTCCGCCCCCAGCAGCCCCTGATCGATTTCCGGGTCATCCCAGGTCCCCGCGGCCGCGGCCCACCTGTCGATCGTCTCTCGCAGGCCCGGGTCATCGGCCATCAGGTGGAAGGTGTAGAGCCGATTGACGATCTGGCGCATCAACGTACGCATGGTCTCATCGTCAAGATGCGAGACCTCGGTCCACGGGATTTTTCGCCTCTCGGCATCGATCACCACAACATCCGAATATTCCCCGGTCTTGCTGACCGGCGCAATGCCGGCATACAGGTCTTCGCGTTTCGTATTGCGCACGCACAGCATGGCCAGGATTCTGGCCAGCTTGGCGGCAATGCGTTTCTTATCGGCATCGTTCATTCCGCGATCATAGCGCTGGGTTGCGGGAAGGAACAGAAAGACCCGTTTCCCTTGTTCCCAGATTCACCCAAACACCCTCAGTTTCACCGCCACACCTGCAATCAGCGCCAGCAGAAGGCCGGTGGTGATCAGCCGCACGGTCGTCGGCCAAGCGGTTCGGCGCGCCATGCGGAGGCTCGCGAGCAGCGTGCGGAGGTC
The DNA here is from genome assembly GCA_027000645.1 of Paracoccaceae bacterium. Lineage (GTDB taxonomy): Bacteria > Pseudomonadota > Alphaproteobacteria > Rhodobacterales > Rhodobacteraceae > Jhaorihella. The sequence continues at coordinate 7,920 of JALTNO010000022.1, forward strand.
TCCAATGTCGATGGCGGCCTCCGGCCCTTCGAGGCCGACATCGGCGAGGGCCTTGCGGGCGCCCTTCTCGGCCGCGCGGGCAAGGATCGCCTCGAAATCTTCCTCGGGCAGCCATTCGTCGTCTTCACCTCGATCAGACGCGACTGGCCGTCCGGCGCGAAGCTGGCAATGTCATAACCCGCACCGTCGCCATCCTCCTCCGACACCCATCGCACCTTGCGCGCCAGGTCATCCC
>JALTNO010000023.1 GCA_027000645.1 Paracoccaceae bacterium
GGCAGGTGGTGCCCGACATCCCGGCCTCGGTGCAGGCGGCGATTGCGTTGCGGCTCATCTGCGTGGCAAAGGGGTGGGTGGCGTCGATCACATGGGTCACGCCCGTCCCGCGCAGGTGGCGCACCAGCCCCGCCACCCTGCCGAAGCCGCCCACGCGGACGGGCACCGGCTGCGGGCGCGGGGTCTCGACCCGACCGGCATAGGAATAGGTGGCTGCAATGCCGCGTTCGGCCACGGCGCGGGCCAGCGCGTTGGCCTCGGTCGTGCCGCCGAGGATCAGGAGGTTGGGGCGCATGTCTGACTCTCCGTGGCTGACCATCGTGGGTTTGGGCGAAGATGGACCGGACGGCCTGCCGCCTGCAAGCCGCGCGGCGCTGGAGGCCGCCGAAATCGTGATGGGCCCGCCCCGGCACCTGTCGCTGCTGCCGGATCTGGCGGCCGAGCGGATCGAATGGCCCGCCCCCTTCTCGGAGGGGCTGCCGATGCTCAAGCGCCTGCGCGGGCGTCGCGTGGCGGTGCTGGCCTCGGGCGATCCGTTCTGGTTCGGCGCGGGCTCGGTGATCGCGCGCCATTTCGCGGCAGACGAATGGCGGGCTCTGCCGGGGGTGTCGTGTTTCTCGCTGGCCGCGGCGCGGCTGGGCTGGCCGCTGGAGACGACCCTGACGCTGGGCCTGCACGCGGCGCCGCCTTCGCGGCTGCGCCCGCATCTGGCGCCGGGGCTGCGGGCCATCGTCACCCTGCGCGACGGCGCGGCCCCTGCGGCGCTGGCGCAGTGGCTGACAGAGCAGGGGTTCGGCGATTCCACCCTGCATGTGATGGAGGCCCTGGCCGGCCCCCGCGAACGCATCCGCTGCGCCCGGGCGGCCGGATTCGCCCTGACGGATGTGGCCCACCCCGTCTGCATCGCCATTGACTGCGCCGGCGGGGGGGCGGTGGTGCCGCTGGCCGCCGGGCGGCCCGACGCACTGTTCGAGAACGACGGCCAGATCACCCGCCGCCCGGTGCGGGCGCTGACGCTCTCGGCGCTGGCGCCGCGTCCGGGAGAGCATCTGTGGGACATCGGCAGCGGCTCGGGGTCGATCGCGCTGGAGTGGCTCCTTGCTGATCCCTCCATGACCGCCGCCAGCATCGAGAGCCGCCCCGACCGCGCCGCGCGCATCGCCCGCAATGCCCGCGCCCTCGGGCTGGAGGGGCGGTTGCAGCTGGTCGAAGGCGCCGCTCCGCAGGCGCTGGAGGGGCCGGAGGGGCTGGCCCCACCCGATGCGGTGTTCATCGGCGGCGGGCTGTCCGAGGCACTGCTGACGCATCTGTGGGACCGCCTCGCCCCCGGCACCCGGATCGTGGCCAACGCCGTCACCCTGGACAGCGAGGCGCTGCTGACCCGCTGGCAGGCCGCGAAGGGGGGCGAGCTGCTGCGCATCGCGCTCTCCCGCGCCGCGCCGCTGGGGCCGCGCCAGGGCTGGAAGGGCGACTGGCCCATCGTGCAGTGGAGCGTGTCGCGATGATCGTCGCCGGTTTCGGATTTCGCTCCTCTGCCGCCGAGTCCAGCCTGGCCGATGCGCTGGCGCAGGCCGCACAGGGCCTTGCGCCCGACCTGCCCGACCTGATCGCGGTGCCCGCCGACAAGGCTGCAGCACCCGCCCTGACCGCCCTTGCCGCAAGGCTGGGGGTGCCGGTGCGGGCGGTGACGGGGGCGGAACTGGCCGCCCCTTCGACGCCCACCCGATCGCCCCGCATCCTTGCCCGTTACGGCACCGGCAGCGTGGCCGAGGGCGCGGCGCTGGCCGCCGCCGGGCCGGGGGCGCGGCTGCTGTCGCCGCGCCGGATTTCAGCCGACCGCCGCGCCACTTGCGCGCTCGCCATTGCAGGAGAGACCCCATGACCGTTCACTTCATCGGTGCAGGCCCCGGCGCCGCCGACCTTCTGACCCTGCGCGGGCGCGACCTGATCGCTGCCTGCCCGGTGTGCCTCTATGCCGGGTCGCTGGTGCCCAAGGCGGTGCTGGCCCACTGCCCCGAGGGCGCGCGCATCGTCAACACCGCCCCGATGGATCTGGAGGCCATCATCGCCGAGATCGCCGCCGCCCACGAGCGGGGGCAGGATGTGGCGCGGCTGCATTCGGGGGATCTGTCGATCTGGTCGGCCATGGGCGAACAGATGCGCCGCCTGCGGGCGCTGGATATCCCGGTCAGCGTCACCCCCGGCGTGCCCGCCTTTGCCGCCGCCGCCGCCGCGCTGGGGGCCGAACTGACCCTGCCAGGGATCGCCCAGTCGGTGGTGCTGACGCGCACGCCGGGGCGGGCTTCATCCATGCCGCCGGGCGAGACGCTGACCGCCTTCGCCGCCACCGGGGCGACGCTGGCCATCCACCTCTCGATCGGCAATCTCGACCGGGTGGTGGCCGATCTGACCCCGGCCTATGGCCTCGACTGCCCGGTGGCAGTGATCTGGCGCGCCAGCTGGCCCGATCAGCGCATCATCCGCGCCACCCTGGCCACCATCCGCGAGAAGGTGGATGCGGGCATCAGCCGCACCGCGCTGATCCTGGTCGGCCCGGCACTGGGGGCCGAGGGCTTTGCCGAAAGCTGCCTCTATTCCGCCGATTACGACCGTCGCTATCGCCCGCAGAGCGCCGAGAGCCCCTGGGCCGGCTGGAGCGAAGGCGATGACTGAAGCCCTCTGCCCCCCGCCCGCGCCCCTGCCGCCGGGGCTGATGATCTCGGCCCCGGCCTCGGGGACCGGCAAGACCACGGTGATGCTGGGGCTGCTGCGGGCGCTGGCCGAGGACGGGCTGGCCGTGCAGCCGTTCAAGAGCGGCCCCGACTATATCGACCCGGCCTTCCACCGGGCGGCGGCGGGGCGGGAGTCGTTCAACCTCGACAGCTGGGCCATGGGCGCGGCGCTGCTGGAGGCCATCGCCGCCCGCGCCGCGGGGGCCGATATCGTGCTGGCCGAGGGCTCGATGGGGCTGTTTGACGGGGTGGCCCGGCCGGGGGCCGCGGGCTGCGGCTCCAGCGCCGAGACGGCGCAGCGCTTCGGCTGGCCGGAGGTGCTGGTGCTGGACGTGGGCGGGCAGGCGCAATCGGCCGCGGCCACCGCGGCGGGGTTCCGCGACTACCTGCCGGGGCTGCCCTTTGCGGGGGTGATCCTCAACCGCGTCGCCAGCCCCCGGCACGAGCGGCTGGCCCGGCTGGGGATGGAGCGGGCCGGCATCCCGGTGCTGGGGGTGCTGCCCCGACGGGGCGATCTGGAGCTGCCCGAACGCCACCTGGGGCTGATCCAGGCGGTCGAGCATCCCGACCTCGAGGCCGCCATCGCCGGCTATGCCGCCTTTCTGCGCGAACATGTGGATCTGAAGGCGATCCTGCGGGCGGCCTCGGGGGCGGGTCCGGCGCGCCCCGGCCCGCTGCCCGCACCCCCCGCGCAGCGCATCGCTCTGGCCCGGGACGCGGCGTTTTCCTTCACCTATCCGCATCTTCTGGCCGGCTGGCGCGCGGCCGGGGCCGAGATCCTGCCCTTTTCGCCCCTGGCCGACGAGGCCCCCGACCCGGCCGCCGATCTGGTCTGGCTGCCGGGCGGCTATCCCGAGCTGAACGCCGGGCGCATCGCCGCTGCCGGGTGCTTTCTGGACGGTCTTCGCCGCCATGCGCAGAGCCGCCCGGTGCACGGCGAATGCGGTGGCTACATGGTGCTGGGCGCGGCGCTGATCGACAAGTCGGGACAGCGCCACCGGATGGTCGGGCTGCTGGGGCTGGTCACTTCCCATGAAAAGCGCCGCCTCCACCTGGGCTATCGCCGGGCCGAGCTGCGCGTGGCGATGCCCGGCTTCGCGCCGGGGCGGGCGCTGCGCGGGCACGAATTCCACTACAGCAGCATCCTTGAGCAGCCTGACCCGCCTCTGGCCCGGGTAACGGATGCGGAAGGGGCCGATGTGGCCGAGACCGGCTCGGTCCGCGGCCGGGTGAGCGGCACCTTCTTCCACCTTATCGCAGAGGACGAGGCAGAGGCATGAGCGCGCCTTTCGAGCTGACCCTGATCGGCATCGGCACCGGCAATCCCGACCACCTCACCGCCCAAGGGGCGCAGGCCATGCGCGCGGCCGATCTGATCCTGATCCCCCGCAAGGGTGCGGACAAGGCCGACCTGGCCGAGCTGCGCGAGCGGATCATCGTCGGGGTCTGCGCCGAAACCGGCACGCGGCCGCCCCGGCAGGTCCATTTCGACATGCCCGCCCGGCGCGCCGACGACGGCTATCTGCGCGGGGTCCAGGAGTGGCATGACGCCATTGCCGGGCGCTGGCAGGCGGCGATTGCCTCGGTCCGGCCCGCTCCGGCCCGCGTAGCGCTGCTGATCTGGGGGGACCCGTCGCTTTATGACAGCGCGCTGCGCATTGCCCGGCGGCTGGACCCTCGCCCGCGGCTGCGGGTGATCCCGGGCATCACCGCCCTGCAGGCGCTGACCGCCGCCCATGCGATCCCGCTCAACGAGATCGGCGCGCCCTTCACCGTCACCACCGGGCGCCGCCTGCGCGAGGACGGCTGGCCCGCAGGTGCCGACACGGTGGCGGTGATGCTGGACGGCGGATGTGCCTTTCAGGCCATCGACCCGCAGGGGGTCGAGATCTGGTGGGGCGCCTTTCTCGGCATGGAGGAGGAAATCCTGATCCGCGGCCCGCTGGCCGAGGTGGCCGGGAAAATCGCCGAAACCCGCGCCCGGGCCCGGGCCGAACATGGCTGGATCATGGACATCTATCTGATGCGGCGGGGCGGGGGCCGGTAAGCGCCCGGCACGGGCAGACGGGGTATCGGCGCTTGCAGGCCCTTGCGGGACGCCTTCCCGGCGGCATGCGATTTTCCGTTGCAGTCCTGCCCAATTCGCGATTATCTGCCGGGGCTTGGTTCCGTCGGCGCCAGCCGGCGGCAAGAGGGAATTCCGGTGCGGCCGCCCCGCGCGGCCAAGGCCGGAGCCGCCCCCGCGACTGTAAGCGGTGAGCGAAGGCCCATCTGAGCCACTCCCGGCCCTGCGCCGGGGGGAAGGCGGGCCCCAGCCATGACCCGCAAGCCAGGAGACCTGCCAGGCAGACGAAACCGCAACCGGCCGTCGGGTGCGACGGCAAGGAGGATTTGAAAGATGACGACAAGAACGCTTGACACAACCGCCGCCGGAAGCCGCATCGCGCCGGCGCTGCTGGCCGGGGCCATCGGCCTGGTGCTGATCGCCCTGGCGGGGATGGCGCAGTCAACGGTTCTGCATGACGCCGCCCATGACGTGCGGCACGCCACCGGCTTCCCCTGCCACTAGACCCATGTTTTCCCGCATCGTTACCAGCGCGCTGTTCGCTGGGGCTGGAGCAGGGCTGATTGCCGCCCTGTTGCAGCTGGTGTTCGTGCAGCCGGTCCTGCTGCACGCGGAGCTCTACGAATCCGGTGCGTTGGTGCATTTCGGAGCCGCGCCGGTCAGCGCGCAACAGCCGCTGCCGGGCCTTGACCCCATGCGCGACGGGCTGAGCATCCTGTTCACCCTGTTCACCTATACCGGCTTTGCGCTGGTCATGGTGGCGGTGATGTCGCTGGCCGAGGCGCAGGGCCGCCCGGTGAACGGCCGTGCCGGCATCCTGTGGGGGCTGGCGGGCTTCATCGCTGTGATCTTTGCGCCGGGCCTGTCGCTGCCGCCCGAGGTGCCGGGCGTGGCCGCGGCTGATGTGCTGCCGCGCCAGATCTGGTGGGTCTCGACGGTGATCGCGGCGGCCGTGGCGCTGTGGCTGATCGCCTTCGGGCGCGGCTGGACCGCCTGGAGCGTGGCTGCCCTTCTGCTGCTGGCCTCACATCTGATCGGCGCCCCCGAACCGGACAGCTTTGCCGGCCCCGTCCCGCCCGAGATCGCCGGGCAGTTCGCCGCCCGCGCCTTTGGCGTGGCCATGGCTGGCTGGGCGATCCTGGGCAGCTTGGCCGGCTATCTGTGGCAGCGCGAGGAAGTGGTGGGCAAGCGCCAGCCGGTTTGATCCCGCGCCAGTCGCAAAACGTAGAGCCCCGCCACCCCATGGTGGCGGGGCTGCTTTCGCCGCCAGTCGAACCCGGCAAACAGGGCCTCGAACTGGGGATGGTTGAGGGCCATCAGTCCATCGCGGATCGCGGGCCAGGTGAAGCTGTGCTCCTCCAGCCGCTTGTAAGCCATCACCAGCCCGGTGCCGTCCCAATAGAGCAGCTTCAGCCGATCCGCTCGCTTCGCGCGGAACACGAAGACCGTCCCGGTGAAGGGCTCCTTCCTCGGTTCGTTCTTCACCAGGGCCGCCAGCCCGTCATGCCCCTTACGGAAGTCCACCGGCCTTGTCGCCACAAGGATCCGCACCTGGCTCGTTGGAACGATCATGCCGGGCCAGTCAACGCGGGCACGATCGTAGCAATCCGTTCCGCCGAGGCTCCGCCCTCCAGCCGGATCGTCACCGCCCCCATGATGATCCCGACGCTCTCAGCCGCCGCGGTCTTGTCGGCCGCCGGTGGCGCGACGACCATCGCGGCAAACTCCACCTCATCTTCCGACGCCGGCAGCACCATCTTGCCCTTCCAAGCCAGCGTCCGCCATGACGACACATGGTTCGCCTGCACGCCATGCTGTCGCGCCACCGCCCCAACGGTCGCTTCGGGCCTTCACCTCATCCGGCCACTTCCGGTTCCGTCGGCGGCTTCCACCGACCGTGAGAACCTCCATTGTAACAGCCATGGAGAAATTCCTTTCCGTTCTACCCAAGAAAAGCCGATCTCAGATCAGGCCGGGTGCCGGAAGGTGGGAAGAAAACACCGGTTACGTGAGCTACTCCCCGATCCTTGGACAGGTTTTCGCGTAACTTAAGCTACTCTTCGCTCCCGCTGATCGGGTTGGGTTTCGTCTTTCCTCAGCCAATTGAGCACGGCTGGGGGTTTGCCGCCAAGGGCGGAATGGGGGCGCTTTCGGTTGTAGAACTCGATCCATTTGCCGACACCCGCCCTGGCCTCTGATCCGGTTTCCCAAGCATGCAGATAGACGCATTCGTATTTCAGGCTCCGCCAGAGCCGTTCCACGAAGATGTTGTCGAGGAAGTCCGGTTACATCAAGACCCGGTATCGCGGGCTGGCCAAGAACCGGGCGCAGCTGTTCAGCCTGTTCGCGCTCGGCAATCTGTATCTGGTCCGAAGGCGGCTGATGGCATGACGAGCGGAGTCCGTCCGAAATCGGCCTGTGGCAGCGGGAATGGCGGATCAAACCGCCAAATCAGGGTGAAACTGGTCCCGCCGCGTCGAAATCAGGCCAATACGGCAACGCCGAGGCGTTGATCAGACGTTCCCTCAGGCTTCTTCGCACCGCCACGTTCAAACACGCCAGATGCGCCTTCCTGCAGCGCCCGCTTCCAGTTGTGGATCATCGTCGGATGAACTCCGAACCGGTTCGCCAACTCGGCCACCGTCTGTTCACCCTTCAGCGCTTCAAGCGCCACCTTCGCCTTGAAATCCGGCGAATGCTGCTTCCACTTCGACATCTCTGATCTCCTTCACGTCGAAGACCAGCAGACAACAATTCGTAGCTTACGTCAGCTGCCCGGTGAAACGGGGACAGGACTACGGCCTGTGTTCGGAGCCGATACATAATTCCCACGGTAGTATCCACGTAATACCCCCTCCACCCTGCCGGCCGCTATGCTGCCGCAAACCGAAAGGATTTGGAGGATGGTTTGGCAAAACTCGTACACATGATGATTCGGGTGCAGGACGAAGCGCGCTCGGTTGCATTCTATGAGCACGCGTTTGGTCTCACGGTGGCGGAGCGCCTCGATTTTGACGATTTCACGCTTGTTTATCTGTCCAACCCCGAAAGCCCGGTCGAACTTGAGTTGACAGTAAACAAGGACCGGACGGAACCCTATAGTCTCGGGGACGGTTACGGGCATGTCGCCTTCACTGTCGAGAACCTCGAAGCCGAACACAAGCGGTTCGAGGAAGCCGGCTTTGCGCCGCGCAAGATCGTCGATTTCGAGCGCCATGGCAAGATGCTCGCGCGGTTCTTCTTCGTTCAGGATCCCGACGGCTATCAGATTGAAGTGATGCAGCGCCACGGGCGCTACCAATAGACCAGGCCATGAAAAACGAAGGGAGGACATTGTGGCTGAGAGGATATCAAATAGGAACCTGACCCGGCGCCAGCTCTTGCAGAGCTCCGTCGCCGCCGGAGGAATCGCGGTTATCGGGATGGGGTTTGTCGCCGCTCCGGACGCCGCATGGGCGCTGGAGGTTACCGAGATCACGGAACACCAGATGGCGACACTGGTGCAGATGGCACGGGACATCTACCCGCATGACCGGGTTGCGGACGAATATTACGTCATCGCCGTAAAAGGCTATGACAGCGCCGACAAGAAGGCGTTCGTCGCGCAAGGCGTCGCACGACTGGACGAGCTGGCGCAAGCCGCCGGCAATGCCAGCTACCTGGAAACGAAATGGGAAGAAAACCGCGTCGCCCTGCTCAGGCAGATCGAGAACGATGCGTTCTTCCAGGCAGTGCGCGGTGGGCTGATCACTGGGCTCTATAACCAAAAAGCCATTTGGCCAATCTTTGGCTACGAGGGCGAGAGCTTCTCGAAAGGTGGATATATCCATCGTGGCTTTGACGACATCAACTGGCTGTAAGGGGGACGTATCATGGCCGTAAAATTCGACATGAGCGACGACAGCGTAGTTGTTGTCATTGGAACGGGTGCCGGTGGTGGTGTTCTCTCCAACGAACTGGCCCAGAAGGGTGTGAAAGTCGTGGCTTTGGAAGCCGGCGGTCGCTATCTGCCGGAAGACTACATCAACGATGAGTGGGAAAGCTTCGGACAACTGGCGTGGGTTGACCCGCGCACCACTTCTGGTGACTGGCGTGTTTCGAAGGATTTTCCGGGCCTGCCCGCATGGATTGTGAAAGCGGTGGGGGGCACGACCATACACTGGGCAGGCGCTTCATTGCGCTTTCAGGAGCATGAGTGGAAAGCCCTTTCAACCTATGGCCCTGTCGAAGGTGCCAATCTGCTGGATTGGCCGATCGACGCTGCCGAAATGGCCCCATACTATACCAAGGCGGAAAACAAGCTGGGCGTGACACGTACCGGAGGACGTGCCGGCTTGCCTGGAAATAACAACTACAAGGTTTTCGAAGCGGGCGCAAAGGCGCTGGGTTACAAGAAGGTTCACACGGGCCGGATGGCCATCAACAGCGCTGAATACGACAACCGGAACGCTTGCCAGCAGGTAGGTTTTTGCTTTCAGGGCTGCAAGTTCGGCGCAAAGTGGTCGGCTGCCTATACCGATATTCCGCGCGGCGAAGCAACCGGCAACTTGGAAGTGCGCGAGCACTCCCATGTTGCGCGAATCGTTCATGACAAGCGCGGCAAGGTCAGCGGGGTCGAATATTTCGACAAGGATGGCAACCTACACCTGCAGAAGGCCCGGATCGTCTGCGTAGCCGGCAACACGATTGAGAGCCCGCGGCTTCTTCTCAACTCGGCCTCGGCGATGTTCCCGGACGGGCTGGCGAACTCCTCAGGCATGGTCGGCCGAAACTATATGCGGCATATGACGGGCTCGGTCTATGCGGTCTTCGACAAACCCGTCAGGATGTGGCGCGGCACAACCATGGCCGGGATCATCCAGGACGAGGCCAGGCACGATCCAAGTCGCGGGTTTGTCGGCGGCTACGAGATGGAAACGGTGTCGCTTGGGCTGCCATTCATGGCCGCCTTCCTCAACCCTGGCGCATGGGGGCGGAGCTTCACAACGGCGCTCGACGCCTACGAAAACATGGCCGGGATGTGGTTGGTCGGCGAAGACATGCCGCAGGAATCCAACCGTGTGACGCTAAACCCGGAGGTCAAAGACCAGTGGGGCCTGCCTGTGGCCAACGTGAATTATTCCGACCACCCCAATGACATCGCCATGCGCGAGCACGCCTACAGGCAGGGTGCGGCAATCTATGATGCGGTCGGGGCCACACGCATCTTCCCGACGCCGCCCTACCCCTCGACCCACAATCTGGGTACCAATCGGATGTCGGCCGATCCGAAGAATGGCGTTGTCAACAAGTGGGGCCAAACCCACGATATCGCCAATCTCTTTATATCGGATGGCTCGCAGTTCACTACCGGCGCCTCCGAGAACCCGACACTCACCATCGTGGCACTGGCGATCCGGCAAGCGGACCACATAGCGGACGAGATGTCGAAGGGGAACCTCTGACGCGCTGCACATTCAGGCGATTGAAAGGCCCCGCACAACTGCGGGGCCTTCTGCGTCCATGACCCTCCGATCAGTGTTGCGCGCGCGGGACGGCTTTCCTTTGCCCCCTCTTGCGGTTCTGATCCGCCTCGACTTTCAGGATATCCTCGGTCGGAAGTGTTTCAAAATGGTCGGATTGCGACGACGGGATCAGCCCCTTGAGCTGGAGGTCAATGAAACGCAGGCAGCATACCCTCAAAAAGGACGTGAAATTCCCCAGGTCATGCCCTTCGTCGATCGACTCGTTGTAGAGCTGGTGAAGAAGTTGGGGCACATTCATGTCATCCTTGGCAGCGATTTCCTCGAGCACCATCCAGAACAGGTTTTCCAAGCGCACGCTCGTGACCATGCCATCCATACGGATGGACCGCGTCTGGCTGCTCCACAACTCGGGATCCGCTCCCACGAACAACCTGCACATGGCTCCTCCCTTATGTTTCCGTTCACCTAATCTCCCCTGAAAAGAAATTAGACCAACCAGAAACGGTAGTGTCAAATCCAGTGTTAGTGCAGATGGGGAATAGAGACGTGGTCTTGGTTGTCCTACCATTTTTCCGCCCCTCAAGGTGGGTCATAGCTTCACTCAGGCTGCCATTCCTGTGGGGGCATTCGAGCGGCCGAGCACTCATGCCGGAGCCGCGGCCACATAATGCATGTCGCCCAGCGGCTGCAATTGCAGGGGAGTAGGGGAATCGTTCAAAGCGCGGATCGGGCTGGGGACCTCGCCTTCGAGGATCCTGCGCGCGCGCCGCCGGGTGGGGTCGGCGATCGGCACCGCCTCCAGCAGGCGGCGGGTGTAGGGATGGCGCGGATCCCGAAACACCGCGTCACGCGGTCCGATCTCGACGATCTGGCCCAGCTGCATCACCGCGACCCGGTGGCTGATCTGTTCGACCACCGCCATGTCATGAGAAATGAACAGATAGCTGAGGTTCATTTCCTCCTGCAATTGCGCCAGCAGGTCCAGCACCTGCGCCTGCACCGAGACATCCAGTGCGGAAACCGCTTCGTCGGCGATGATGACCTTCGGCCCCAGGCTCAGCGCGCGTGCGATACAGATGCGTTGCCGCTGGCCGCCGGAAAACTCGTGCGGATAGCGGCGCATCATGGCCGGATCCAGCCCGACGCGGCGAAACAGATCCGCAACCCGGTCGTCGAGTTCCCGGCCGGATGCCAGCCGGTGAATGACCAGCGGTTCGCCAACCAGGGCGCCGGCGGTCATGCGGGTGTTGAGCGCGGCCGCCGGATCCTGAAACACCATCTGGATGTCGCGCCGGACCCGAATCAGCTCGGCCGGGGTCAGCGCCCGCATGTCCGCGCCGCAGACCTCGATCCTGCCCTGCCATTTCACGAGGTTGATCAGCGCCTTGCCGATGGTGGACTTGCCGCTGCCGCTTTCGCCGACCAGCGACAGGGTTTCCCCGGCATGAAGGTCGATCGACACGCCCTCGACCGCATGCACCCGCTTGACCGGCCGGCGCAGCACGCCGCCGCGAATGTCGAAATGTACCTTGAGGTCGCGCACCTTGACCACCGGATCGGGCGCGGTGACCCAGGGGCGCGCGGGCGGCGGCCCGTCGGCCGAGTCGCCCAGCCGTGGCACCGACGCCAGCAGAGCCTGCGTGTACGGCGCCCGAGGCGCGGCGAAAAGCGCGCGCACCGGTCGTTCCTCGACCAGCGCGCCGTCCTTCATGATGACCACCCGGTCGGCCATCTCAGCCACCACGCCCATGTCGTGGGTGATCAGCAGCACGGCGGTGCCGAAATCCCGCCTGAGATCGTCGATCAGGGCCAGGATTTGCGCCTGGATGGTCACATCAAGCGCCGTGGTCGGTTCGTCGGCGATCAGAACCTTGGGGTTGCCGGCCAAGGCCATGGCGATCATAACCCGCTGGCGCATGCCGCCGGACATTTCGTGCGGGTATTGTTGCAGGCGCCGCGGCCCATCGGATATGCGCGCGGCATCGAGCGCCCGAAGCGCCCGGCGGCGGGCCTCGTCCCGGCCAACCGGGTGGTGGGCGCGAATCGCCTCGATCAGTTGCGCGCCGATGCTCATTACCGGGTTGAGCGAGGTCATGGGCTCCTGAAAGATCATCGACACGTCATTGCCCCGCACGGCCTGCATGGCGCGTTCGTCCAGCGCCAGCAGATCGCGCCCATCGAGCAGGATCCGCCCGCCCGCCACGCGCGCAGAGGGCGGCAGCAGTCCCATGATCGAAAGCGAGGTCATGGACTTTCCCGACCCCGATTCCCCGGCGATACACAGGGTTTCCCCCGCATGGAGGTCGAACGACACCCGGTCAACTACGGTTTTCGCGCCGCCCGGTGTGCGCACCACGGTTTCCAGGTCCCTCACCCGCAAGACAGGCGGCGAGGCGGCGTGCTGATCCTCGTGCGTCATGGCGCGCGCACCCACCTATTCCAGAACGATGCGCGGGAAATAGAAGGACATGACCCAGTTGGGCTGGTCCACGATCTCGCTCACCCGCAGATCGCCGCAGGCCGAACACAGCATGTAGGCCTCGACCGGGTTCATGCCGTAGCGTGCGGCCAGCAGGTCCACCATCTGCGACAGCGCCGCGCGCGCGCCTTCGAACAGATCCTCGCCGATGCCGGTGGTCACCTCATAGCCCCTGGCATCCAGGTGGCGCGTCACCGGGCCAGGGGTTGTGAAACGCGGCATGGACAGCCCTGCGTCCTTGACCAGATCCAGCGTTACCGTCACGTTCATCGGGCTTTCGATTGCCGTGCCGCAGACCTCGCCATCGCCCTGGGCCGCGTGGGTGTCGCCGATCGAGAACAGCGCGCCAGCGACCTCGACCGGCAGATAGAGGACACTGCCCGCCGCCAGGTCGCGAATGTCCAGATTGCCGCCCACCCGGCGCGGCGGCACCACGGAATGCATCCCCGGCTCGGCCGGGGCCAGCCCGATGGTGCCGGCAAAGGGCTTGAGCGGCACCTTGCCGCCGGGGCCGAACAGGGCCGGGGTCAACCGGTCGGGGTCGTATTTCCACAGATGCAGCGCCGGGTCGGGGAACTGGTCCGCCAGCAGGCCGAAGCCCGGGATGTTGGCCGTCCAGCCAAATCCCGAAGGGGCGAATTCCTCGATCGTGATGCGCAGCGCGTCACCGGGTTCGGCTCCGTCCACATGGATCGGCCCGGTCACCGGATTGACCTTGGAAAAATCCAGCGTCGCCACGTCCTCTACCGTCGAGGCCGCGGTCAGCTGCCCATCCGAGGAATCGCGGCACTCGAATGAGATCGTTGCACCCGGCGCCACCGTCTGAACGGGTGGGATCGAATGATCCCACCCATAGTGATGGTGCGCGGCATGGATCGTGTAATCGCAAGCCTTGCACATGGTTACCGGCCTTCCTTGATATAGACCTGATCGTAATGCACGGGGATGTGCACCGGATCGACGAAGATCCCTTCGGGCCCGTCCAGACGGCCGGAGCGGATGGTGAAGCGCTTCTCGTTGAAGATCGGCACCCATGGCACGTCATCCTGAATGGCGGTGAAGATCGAGCGCCATTCATCGATGCGCGCCCCGGCCTGGGCCGGGTCAGCCATGGCGTCGGCGGCCTGGGCGCGCCGGTCCAGTTCTTCATTGCAATACCACGACCAGTTCCAACCGCCCGGCACCGCGCCGGCGCAGCCCAGGATCGGACCATAGAAGTTCGACGGATCTGGGAAATCCGCGATCCAGGCCATGCCCCCGGACCAGATCATGGGCGCCTGATCCTCTTCCCCGCCCGCGGCGATCACGTTCGACTGCGCCAGAGAGATGATCTCGGCCTTGATGCCGACATTGGCCAGATCCTGCTGGATGGCCTGTGCAATGCGCGGTTGCGGATCGGTGTTGGCGGTATAGAGCTGGGTCTCGAACCCGTCGGCCAGCCCCGCCTCGACCAACAGCGCGCGGGCGGCGTCCGGGTCGTAAGGCTGCCCCTGGTAGTCGGGATCGTAACCCGGCATCAGCGGCGGCAGCGGCTGGTTTGCGGGCGAGGCGCGGCCGTTGATGATGCGCACGATGCGATCCTTGTTGATCGCCATGGCAACGGCCTTGCGCACGCGCCTGTCGTCAAACGGCTTCATCCGCACGTTCAGCGCGACATAGCCGGTATGCAACTGATCCCCTTCGACCACCTGTTTCTTCAGATCTGGGTTGGCCATGACCTCGAGGAACTTGGCCGGAGGGATGCCGTCGCCGGCGATGTCGATTTCGCCGCGCTCAAGACGCAGAAGCGCCACGATCGGTTCCTGGCCCACTTCGAAAACGATGCGGTCGAGGCGCGGGATGCCCTCCTGGTAGTAGTCCGGGTTGCGCTCGAACACCACGCGCTGGCCGCGGGTCCATTCGGCCATGCGAAAGGCGCCTGTCCCCACCGGATGAGTGCCGAAATCCGCCCCCCATTTCTCGACCTCTTCGCGCGGGACCACATGCGCGAAGTTCAAGGCCATCACGTGCAGGAAGGTGGCGTCGGGATTGGACAGGGTGATCTGAACCGTGAATGGATCCAGCACCTTCACGCCCGCCAGCCCGTCGGCCTTGCCGGTGCTGGCCTCGTCATAGCCTTCGATCGACCAGAAGAACCCGGCGCCAGGGCTTTTCGTCCGGGGGTTGACCACCCGGTCGAGCGAATATTTCACGTCGTCCGCCGTCATCTCGCGTCCGTTGTGGAATTTCACGCCCTTGCGCAGGCGGAAGGTATAGACCAGACCGTCGTCCGAAATCTCGAAGCTCTCGGCCAGATCCGGGACAAGCTCTGTTGTGCCGGGCTTGTAATCCATCAGCCCGTCGAACAGGCTCTTGATCATCGACCAGTTCTGCCAGTCGTAGCCGATCGCCGGATCCAGGGTCGAAACATCGTCCTTGTATGTCACGATCATCTCGCCCCCCATGGGGGCGGCCGTGGTCATCATCGGACCGGCCAGAATGCCCAGTGCGGCGATACTCCCAAGCAGCAGTTTTCTCATTGCCTTCCTCCTTGTTGAAAAAGCTTTTCATTTCAACTTGATACGCGGATCCATGAAAAGCGCGACGATATCGGCGAGCAGATTGCCCATGACGATGAAAAAGGCGGCGATCAGGGTGACGCCCATGATGATGGGGATGTCCACGCGCTGGATGGCCTGCCAGGTCAGCTGCCCGATGCCGGGCCAGCCAAAGACCGATTCCACCACCACGATGCCGCTCATGAAGATACCGATGTCGAACCCGATCATCGCGATGACCGGCAACAGCGCGTTGGGCACCGCGTGGCGGGCGATCACCCGAAAGCGGCTGAGCCCCTTGGCGCGGGCGGTGCGTATGAAGTCCTGCTCCAGCACGTTGAGCATGGACGAGCGCATCATCCGCGAATACCAGCCCGCCCCCATGATCCCCAGCGTCAGCGCCGGGAGGATGACGTGGCGCAGGTCGCCATAACCGCCGATGGGGAACCACCCCAACTTGACGGCAAAGACATAGAGCAGCAGGATTCCGACCACGAACTGCGGCGCCGAAACGGCGATGAACGCGATCACCATCAGCGCGTTGTCGGTCGAGGAATTGCGGTGCAGCGCCGAATAGATGCCCATGCTCAGCCCCAGCACCAACTCGGCCAGGATCCCTGCCACCATCAATTGCAGGCTGGCCGGCAACCGCCCGGCAATCAGCGCGCTGACCTCCGACCGCTGGATATAGGACCTCCCCAGGTCACCATGCAGCAGCCCGGTCAGATAGCGCCAGTATTGCTGATACACCGGCAGGTCCAGCCCCAGCTGCCGGCGGATGCTTTCAACGGTTTCCTGCGAGGCACTGCGCCCGGCGATCTGGCGCACCGGATCGGCGGGCAGCAGGTACAGCAGCAGATAGGTGATGACGGATACCCCGAACAGGATCAGCACGACTTCAAGCAAGCGGCGCAGAAGGTAGGCAGCCATCAGAACTTGCCCTTCATGGTCGGATCGAGGATTTCGCGTAGCGCGTCCCCGACCAGGTTGAAGGCCAGCGCCAGGATGATGATGGCCAGGCCGGGAAAGAACACCAGCCAGGGCGCGGAGGCAAAATATGTCTGGTTTTCAAAGATGATGTTGCCCCAGCTGGGCGTCGGCGGCTGCACCCCGATGCCGAGATAGGACAGGGTTGCCTCCAGCAGCACGGTGGTTGAAATACCCAGCGTGCCGAACACGATCACCGAAGGCAGCAGATGCGGCGCGATATGGCGAAACAGCAGGCGCGCGCGCGACGCACCCAGGCTGACCCCGGCGGCGATGAAGTCGCGCTCGGCCAGTGAAACCGTCTCGGTGTACATGATGCGTGCCACCTGAACCCAGTTCACCAGAGCAATGACCATGGCCACGATCCACAGTGACGGCTTGAATATCGCCGCCAGCACAATGGCCAGAAGCAGCGCCGGAAACGCCATCATCAGGTCGGTGAACCGCATCAGAAGCGCCCCGGGCAGGCCGCGGAAAAACCCCGCCGTGATGCCGATCAGAGACCCGATCATCACCGCGATGCCATTGGCCGCAACCCCGATCACCAGCGAGGTGCGGGCGCCATGGATCAACCGCGACAGCAGGTCGCGGCCCAGAAGATCGGTCCCCAGGATGAAGTCGCCGCCCGGAGGCAGAGGCGCCCCCTGAAGCGTCAGCCCGTCAAAGAACTGCCGATACGGATCCGCCGGCGCGATCCACGGCGCCAGCAACGCGGCCAGCACGGCCAGCACGATCACCACCAGACCGAAAAGCGCCAGCTTGCGGCGTAAAACGGCACGCAGGATCGTCATTTCCGCCCCCCTTGCCCGGCCACCGGCATGAGACGCCGGGTCAGAGCCGCCAGCCTGAATTCGTCCAGCCTGGCGCAGAAATCCTCGATCGTGAGGCGTTCGTTCATCGCCGCCCGGCGCAGACATGCAAAGGCCTCTTCCTCGGTCAGCCCGCATTTGGTCATCAGCGCCACCAGCGTGTGCAGCACCAGCGGGCGGGCGGCCAGCCGGGCCTCGAGCCGGGCCAGGCGGGCGGCGGCTTCGGCGGCTGCCGCGAAATTGGCAAAGGCCACCACCAGCGCGCTGAACACGCCGCTGGACCGGATCGGCTTGGAAATATGCGCCGATATGCCCTGATCCAGCGCCCATTCCAGCCGGCTGGGCAATTCCGATCCGAACAGGGCAATCAGCGGCACGGGCGCCTCGCCCTCGGCCCAGGGCCACATGCCGGGGTGGCCGTTGTCGGCGTCGAACAGCACCACGTCAGCAAACTCGCCCCCGGCCGGGAAGTCGGGCCAGGCGCACTCCACGATCATGCCCAGCCGCTCCAACTGCCGGGCCAGCCGGCCGGTGTCGCCGTTGGCCCGGTGCAGGATCAGCGCGCGCCGGCCGCGGAAATTCGACTGTCGCGGGGGGCTCATCGGACGGCCCTCAGCTGCCGACCGCCCCCGCGTCTGCGGTGCACGTTGCGGGCAAACTCGGAGGTATCGAAATTCACCAGCCACGGGTCCGCCGGGATCGGTGCGGCGGCTTTTTCGATGATGTCAATGCTCAGATGCCCGTTGATCCGCCCCAGATGCGGCGTCAGGCTGGCGTGGTTGGTTTCGGCCGAGATCCTCAGCGGCCCGGCAGCCGTTGAAAACTCCTGCGCGTAGAGCGCCCGGCGCACGATGTCGATTTCGCTGCTGCCGGTCTGCACGATGGTGCGTTCAAGCATCCGCACTGCCTCGTAGCCGGCCACCAGATAGGCCGACAACCGCCGTTCGGCCCCATAGGCGCGCGTGACCTTGCGGCGAAACGCCCGGCTTTCGTCGCTGTCGGCGTTCTCGAAAAAGATCGCCGAACACAGATGCCCGCGCGCCGCTTCGGCGCCAATGGCCGGCAGTTCGCACTCGGTCAGGTTGCAGCTGACCACGGGGCGGACCTCGGGCGCAAAATCCGGGTTCCGCTGGCCAAGCGCATGATAGGCGCGCACGAACGCGTAGCTCGAAGTGCCCACAAGGTTGTTGAGGACGAAATCCGGGCGCTTCCTTTCGATTTCGTCGATCAGCCGGGCGGTGTCGGTGTCGTCGAACGGAAGATAGCGTTCGCCCAGCACCTGCCCGCCCACGGCGTTGACCAGTTCGCGTGCGATCCGGTTGACCTCCCAGCCCCAGACGTAATTGGAGCCGGTCAGGCAGACCGCGCTGCCGTATTGCGCCAGCATATGCTCGAACAGCGGCACGATATGCTGGTTGGGGGCAGCGCCGGTGTAAATGACGTTTTCGCACGCCTCGAAGCCCTCGTAGGGCAGCACATACCACAAAAGCGCGTCGTGCTTTTCCACCAGCGGAATGATTTCCTTGCGTGCAATCGAGGTGATGGTGCCCAGGACATGCCGGCACCCGTCCCGGGCCATCAGATCGGCCCCCATTGAAAGATAGGCCTCGATATTGCCGCCAGGATTGCGCAGCACCGGGCGAAAACGTACCGGGCAGGCATCTTTGGCAGCGTTTTCCGCCAGCGCCAGCATGGCGCCGTCCAGCACGTCGCGGCCGATCATGCCGTAAGTCCCGGTGACCGAGTACAACAGGCCAATAGCGATCTCTTCGCGCATCCCCTCCTCCAAACGCCAAAAAGCCCGGCCGCCCGTGCTTTTGAAACACGGAGGGCTGGGCTTCCTTGCCACGGCGCGCATAGCGCATGTTGGAAACCCCTCAGCGGGGGTACGCAAGCATCATAAGCGCAAAAGCGGCCTCCTGCAAAGCCCCCAATGTGGACCTGCCCGTTTCGTGGAGCCATGCGGGATTTTGGCAGGTGAGCCGGCCCCCGTTTCGACCGGACAGCCAAACCTGAACGAGGACGGCTCGGGCACAGGCTCAAACATATGCTCATGCCAGAGATTCCGGCGGAACGATACGCCATGAAGTACGATGGCGTCATCATTCCCTTCGTCAGTCGGGATCTGTGGACGACGCGCTGACCGGGATTGGCGCACTCTCCGTTTGCCGCCCGAAGGTACGCGATCGTGTGGCGGACGTGCCGGTCGAGAAGAAGCTCCGCTTGACCTTGGCCATTCTACCGAGATGATCGGGGCGCTCGAAGAGCCTCAATGGGCATCTCGACGGAGGACTTCCAGGAGGAACTGACCGTGATCCTGGGGCGGGCCGCGCCCAACCTGTCGTCGCGCGCGAGACCAAAACCCGCGCCGCCTGATCACACCGCGTCACCCAAAAGTCTGGTATAGCTCAGCCACTCCCGCCTCAAAGTTCCGTCCGACGCAGGCTTACGTGTGTGATCTGCACGGATCGATTCAATATGGCTGCCGGATCTGATGGTTTCAGCTTCTGTACCCGTTACTCCATCTGTTTCGAAACACGTTTTTTCAAACAGGAAACAATTTTTCCCACGCACCGCCGCGGCGTCGGAAACAGGCTTTTGACCAAGGGGAACAGTTTTCCAGGTTCGGTGGGCATGTAGCGTCCCGCGGACGATAGCGCTGACCCGAACGCCGGAAAGCCCTTTCCACTCTTTCAGGACTCCGCGAATTCCGCGCCAACACCGCGTCGCGCAGATCGCCTTCGCGTTCCGGCCGGCCCGTCAGCGCCACGCATGCCGCCGCCGCGCGCAGCGCCAGCCGGTCCCGCAGCAGGGCCTGCGGGACGTCCTCCCGCGCCAGGACGGGATGCAGGGCGGCAAGCGCCGCACCGGAGGAAAATGCCGTATCTTCAACGGCTTCTCCATGCCTGACGGTGATCCACCGCGGCATCCGGGGCATGGTCCCGGCGCTGTCGCCAGGGTCTTGAGCGGCCAGGGTCATGCCCCGACCCTAGCGCGTGGCGGCGCTTTTTGCCACCCTCAAGGGTACAATGCGCCGCACCTTGCCGATCTTCGTCATGTCCGGTAATCTTGACTTACCGGACATGAAAGAAAGCCCGCCGAAACCATGGCCCGCAACCCCGACAGGACCCCCGAACAGACCGATAACGGGCATGAGAGCGCCGGGGACATCACCCTCCCCACGCAGATGGCAGGCTCCGGCGCGCTCGACCGGCTGGTGGAAACCGCCCGGAACTATGCCCGCGCCGCCGCCTCGGAAAACACGATCAGGGCCTATGCAAGGGACTGGGCGCATTTCGCCCGCTGGTGCCGGATGAAGGGCGCCGATCCCCTGCCCCCCGCGCCCGAACTGATCGGCCTCTATCTTGCCGACCTCGCCGCACCTGCCGGCAAGACCCGCGCGCTCGCCGTCTCCAGCATCGAGCGCCGCCTCTCGGGACTGGCCTGGCACTACCGGCAGCGCGGCTTCTCCCTCGATCGCCACGACCGCCACATCGCCTCGGTGCTGGCCGGGATCCGGCGCAGACACGCCCGTCCGCCGGCGCAGAAGGAGGCGATCCTGCCCGAGGACATCCTCGCCATGGTCGCCACCCTGCCCCGCGACCTGCGCGGCCTGCGCGACCGCGCGATCCTGCTGCTGGGCTATGCCGGCGGGCTGCGCCGGTCCGAGATCGTCGGTCTCGATATCCACAGGGACGACACGCCGGACTCCGGCGGCTGGGTCGAGATCCTGGACGGGGGCGCGCTGCTCACGCTCAACGCCAAGACCGGCTGGCGCGAGGTCGAGATCGGCCGCGGCTCGGGCCCGCAAAGCTGCCCGGTGCACGCGCTGGAACAGTGGCTGCACTTCGCGAAGATCGACTTCGGCCCGGTCTTCGTGCGCGTCTCCCGCGACGGCAGGCGGGCGCTGGACCGCCGCCTCAGCGACAGGCATGTCGCCCGCCTCGTCAAGCGCTGCGTGCTCGCCGCCGGCCTGCGCCCCGACCTTCCGGAAAAGGAGCGCCTCGCCCTCTACTCGGGCCACAGCCTGCGCGCCGGGCTGGCCAGCTCGGCGGAAGTGGACGAACGCTTCGTCCAGAAACATCTCGGCCACGCCTCCGCCGAAATGACCCGCCGCTACCAGCGCCGCCGCGACCGCTTCCGCGTCAACCTCACCAGAGCCGCAGGGCTGTGAACCCGACACCCGCACCCCCTTCATCTCGCCTCAAAATACTCCGGGGGTGAACGGGCCAGAGGCCCGGAGGGGGCAGAGCCCCCTTCACTCGGCACTCACAAGCTGCTTCATCATCGCGCCCAGGGGCACGGCCCGAATATCGCCTGCAAGCGGTACGTCACGTTCTCCGGCATGAACCAGAAACCGCCGGTCGGCCGCGATGTCGTCAGCCGCGATATGAAATCCACGCGACACCTTCGGCGCCGTCGTGCGCTTGATCTCGATCGCCCAGACCGCCCCGTCCGGCAGCGTCAGGACAAGATCGATCTCGGCCCCCGCCCCTGTGCGGTAGAAGGCGGCATCGGTGTTGCGCGGAGCGACGGACAGGAGGTTCTCGATGACGAATCCCTCCCAGCTGCCGCCCACGACCGGATGCGCCAGAAGGGATTCCGCGCTGGTGATACCCAGCAGCGCATGGACGATCCCGCTGTCGCGCACGAAAACCTTCGGAGATTTCACCAGCCGCTTCCCGACATTGGCGTGCCAGGGCTCAAGCCGTCGCACCAGCATCAGATCGACCATCAGATCCAGATACCGCCCCACGGATTGACCGGAAATTCCCAGCCCGGCGGCCAAGCGCGCACCGTTGAACAGAGCCCCCTGATTGTGGGCAAGCATGGTCCAGAACCGGCGCAGGGTCTCGGCCGGAATGCGCGGGCCGAACTGAGGGATGTCGCGTTCCAGATAGGTGCGGATGAAATCATGCCGCCAGTCGGCGCTCATCCCGTCGTCGGAGGCAAGAAACGAATCGGGAAAGCCGCCCCGCAACCACAGCCGGTTCAACGCCCCCTGCCCCACCTCGACCAGGTTCAGTCCCGAAAGCTCCAGATAGCTCACCCGCCCGGCAAGCGATTCCGCAGATTGATGCAGCAAGGTGTTACTTGCCGATCCCAGCAGCAGGAACTGCCCGTGACGAAATCCGTCCCGCCTTCTGGTGTCGATCTGGTGGCGCAGAACTGAAAACAGCCCCGGCATCAGCTGCACCTCGTCGATCACCACCAGCCGGCCGGCCTGCTCGGTCAGGTAAAGTTCGGGCTCTTCCAGAATCTGGCGGTCCTGCGGACGTTCAAGGTCAAGGTGGACGGAATCGAACGATCGGGCGATTTCCAGGGCAAGGGTGGTCTTCCCGACCTGTCGCGGCCCGAGCAGAACCACGGCAGGCCGTGCCGACAGGGCCCTTTCAGCGGCCTTTTGTGCAAGTCGCGTAATCATATCCTTGCATATATTCCATATCGTGGAAGAATTGCAAGGAAAGAACGGGTATGCGCTGCTTTGCCGTCACAGCTGCTGAAAAGGCCGCCTGACAGTAGACTCCGCCGAACGATCCCCCATCGCCGTTGATCGAAAATATACCAGAGTCTTGCCACGCCGCGACCCACAATATCTGGTGTCGCCCACCAGTTTTTGACGTGGGAAACGAATCTGTTGCCAACGCGCCCGATTCCCGGATATAGAAACGATAAATACGGCGCTGTCGGGAAACAGCGTTACCCGAGGCAGGCAGACGGGAGCGAGGCAGGCGTGACCGACGCAATCCATATCAACCAGCGCGTTCGAGAGAACGCCGAGAACCTGACCTTGGCACTGGAAAGCCACATGCTCAAGGTCTTTGCGCCGGACGCCCGCAAGGAGCTGCGGCTGTTCTCGGCCGGCGAGGCGGCCGAGCTTCTGGGCATTTCCCCCAGCTTCCTGCGCAAGCTGCATTTCGACCAGCGCATCCCCGAAGTGCACACCACCCCCGGCGGCCGGCGCCACTATTCGGCCGAAGACCTGCTGACAATCCGCCGCATCCTTGAGGAAACGGCCAGAACACCGGGAACCTATCTGCGCGGCCGGCGCGACGGCGACAAGGTGCAGGTGCTGTCCTTTCTCAACTTCAAGGGAGGTTCGGGCAAGACCACCAGCGCCGTCCACACCGCCCAGAGGCTGGCGCTCAAGGGCTATCGCATCCTCTGCGTCGATATCGACCCGCAGGCATCGCTCACGACGCTGTTCGGCTATCGCCCGGAATTCGACTTTCTCGATTCGGGCACGATCTACGACGCCATCCGTTATGAAAGCCCCCTGCCCCTGTCGCAGGTGGTGCAGAAGACCTTTTTCTCGGGCATCGACCTCGCGCCCGGAGGGCTGATGCTGCAGGAGTTCGAACACGAGACCCCGCAGGCGCTGCTGAACAACATCCAGCCGCCGTTCTTCGCCCGCATGGCCACCGCCCTTCAGGAAATCGAGGGCGACTATGACGTGATCATCTTCGACTGCCCGCCGCAGCTGGGCTATCTCACCATGTCGGCGCTGTGCGCCTCGACGGGGCTGTTCATCACCATCGTGCCGAACATGCTGGACGTGTTTTCGATGTCGCAGTTCCTGCAGATGAGCGCCGATCTGCTTGATGTCGTGTCGGATGCCGGCGCCAGCATGGAGTTCGATTTCCTCCGCTTTCTCATCAACCGCTATGAACCGCATGACGGCCCGCAGCAGCAGGTGGTCGCCTTCCTGCGGCAGCTGTTCGGCGACGAGGTGATGGTGGCGACGATGCTGAAATCCACCGCCATTTCGGATGCCGGCCTGACCCAGCAGACGGTTTACGAGGTCGAAAGATCCCAGTTTCACAGGTCAACCTATGACCGCGCGGTGGATTCACTGAATCAAGTAAATGATGAAATCGAATCCCTGCTGCAAAAGGCATGGGGGCGCTGATGGCACGCAAGGGCATTCTGACCACGGATCTTTCGAAACCGGCCGACAAGGGGGGAGCGAAACCGCAGGTACGGACGATGCCGCGCGGGGCGGTGGGGGCGTTGCAATCGTCGCTGTCCCGCCTGCAGGAAAACGCGGTGCAGGAAATCGACCCGGCCCTGATCGACGACGCCGGGTTCGAAGATCGTCTGGGCATCGACAGCCAGGCGCAGGCGCAGTTGAAGGAAAGCCTCAAGGCCTACGGCCAGCAGGTTCCCGTGCTGCTGCGCCCGCATCCCTCGCAGCCGGGCCGGTACGAGATCGTCTATGGCCGCCGGCGCCTGATGGCGCTGAAGGAGCTGGGACAGCCGGTCAAGGCCATGGTGCGGCATCTGGACGATCACGCGCTGGTCATGGCGCAGGGGCAGGAGAACACCTCGCGCCAGGATCTGTCCTTCATCGAAAAGGCCAGTTTCGCCGCGCAGCTTCAGGCGGCGGGGTATGAGCGGCAGACAATCGCGGCAGCCTTGTCAACCGACCTGCCGATGCTGAGCCGGATGCTGAAGGTCGGCAACGCGTTCGACCTCGATTTTCTGCGCCAGATCGGCTCGGCACCGGGGATCGGTCGCGATCGCTGGCTGGCGCTGGTAAAGCTTTTCGAGGATCCGGCCGCAAGGTCGCGGGCCATCACCTTCATGCAGCGCCCGGAATTTGCCGGACTTGATTCCGATGCCAGGTTTGAGGCGGTGTTCGAGCGGGCCGCGACAAAACCAGAAGCCACCGCTAGGCTCCCTGCCCCGCCCCGCGCCCGCACCTTGCGGACCCGCGACGGCACGGCGCTGGCCGACATCCGGGCGACGAAACGCGGTGTGACACTGAACATCCACGCCCGCGCGGCGGACGGGTTCGACCGCTGGCTGGATGAGAATGCCGAGGACGTGATCGCCGAACTTCACGACCGCTGGCGTCACGCCCGGCCGCGGGACTGACGACAGGAGAGGAAGCAACAAAGGAGGCACGAGAGCAGGACGGCAAAAGAAAAGCCCCCCAGGATAGTCCCGGAAGGCCCTTCTCAAACTTGACACCTTCGAGATAGCCCGCCTCCGACGACTCTGTCAACTCCGCTTGCGCGAGCGGGGGGTGAGATTTGTTGTCTTTCGTGAAAAAGGTAATGAAACATGCGTCCCAAATCGAATTTGGGCGGCCGGTTGAGGTTGTCCCGCAACGGCAGAACGGTATCGACAAGTGGGCCGTTCTTGCCGATCTGACTGAAGCGGCCGAGGAATTCGGGCTGAACCACCGCACGCTGGGGGTGCTCAAGGCGCTGCTGAGCTTTCTGCCAGGCCGGGTGATCGAGGAAGGGCAGGGCAGGGCGATCGTGTTCCCCTCCAACCGCACCCTGTCCGCACGTCTGAACGGCATGCCGGAAAGCACCCTGCGCCGGCATCTTGCCCGGCTGGTCCAGGCGGGGATTGTCAGCCGGCATGACAGCCCCAACCGCAAGCGATACGCCCGGCGGATCCGCGGCGCGGTTGCCCTGGCCTATGGGTTCGATCTGTCGCCGTTGCGCGACCACGCCGGCCGGATCAGCACCGCCGCAGAGGCCGCCCGCGAACGCCGGGAACGGCTTGCCGCTTTGCGTGACCATGCGCTGGCGCTGCGGGCGGCGCTGCTGGAAAGGGCAGGGGAGGGCGAGGGGACGGTTGCCGACGAAGCCCGCCGCCTCCTGCGCCGCAAGCTGGATGAGCACGCCCTGCTGGCGCTCATCGACAGGCTGCGAGCGGCTCTGGGCGAGGCGGATCGCCCTGTGGACAACGCGGACGAGGCAATCTGTACATCCGAAGAAACGAGCGGCCCGAACGCCCGAAATGAGCGGCACAAACAGGATTCAGGGGAAAAGGATTCTGAATCAGAAAGCCACTCCACCAGGACGCCGACCGTTTCGAAAAGGATCAAGGACGGGATCTGCAACGAAGAGATCGGGCTTGGACAGGTGCTTCGGACCTGCACATCCTTCAGGTCGTTCTTTCCCGACCGGGTGCGTGGCTGGAGGGATCTTCACGACATCGCCTTGCGGATTGCACCCATGATGGGGATTGATCACAACGTTGCCATCGAGGCTCAGGAGAGGATGGGACAACCGGCGGCAACAGTTGCGGTTCTGTGCATTCTGGAGCGAATGGCAGAGATCCGATCGCCCGGGGCATATCTGCGGAGACTGACGCAACTTGCAGAACAGGGGAAATTTTCAGTCGCACGAATGCTGGGTGCGGTTCAAAACCCGCCCACGGCAGAAATTGTCAGCTGACAACTTTAAATTATGTTGAAAATCAATGACATGCGCACTTCTAACGGCGTCTCGCGCTCTGGCAGGACGATATTCCCGGTCTCTTGCAACTTCTGCTGGCAAGTCTCACTAATGGACGCAATACTGCGGACGGTAAAAACCGGACAACAGGAAAACGGGAACCTCGGCGGCCATGTCCTTCGAAAAGGCAAGGGATCTGCTGCGGCTGGCAGACATGGTGATGTCGCGCCATATGGGAGTCTCGCTTGCCGAAATCGAAGAGGCGTTCGGTGTCTCACGCCGCACCGCGCAGCGGATGACCCGGGCTTTGACCGATGCGTTCCCGCTGTCGGTCGAGGTGGTGGCCCCGAAGGCGCTGCCCGATCTTGTCCACCCCGCCCGTCGCAGAGATTTCGACGCACTTCCCTGAGTATGTTCCATACGTCAAGCGAGGATAGCCCGCAGGGTGCGACAGGTTTCGTCACCCTCAGGAGTCACATCGACCGATGGACGCACAACAAGGCTCGATTCTTTCGTCGGCTTCGGACAGGGGAAATGAACACATGACATTTCGCTTCATTCACAGCTCGGACCTGCATCTGGGCAAGGGATTTGGGTCCATGCCCGAAGATCTGCGCGGCCGCCTGATCGAGGCCCGCCACGAGGTACTGGGACGGCTGGCACTGGCAGCACACGACACTGGCGCGGCGCATGTCCTGCTGGCGGGCGATACCTTCGACACCACCGGGCCCTCGGAAACCGTGCGCCGGCAGGCCGCTACCGCCATGACCGCCGCCGAGGGCATCCACTGGTGGATTCTCCCCGGCAACCATGACAACCTTGCGGGCGAGGAACTCTGGCGGCAATTCGAGAAAGAGGCCGGCGGTAATGTCCATGTCCTGCGCGATGCCGCTCCGGTCGAGATTGCTCCGGGTGTGCAGTTGCTGCCTGCGCCGCTGGAGCGGCAGTTTCCGGGGCACGATCTGACCGGTTGGATGGATGCGGCGGAAACGCCCGAGGGCGCGCTGCGCATCGGTCTGGCGCATGGCGGCATCACCGATTTCGGCGAGGATTTCGACAGTTCCGCGTTGATTGCCCCGGACCGCGCGATGCGGGCACGGCTGGATTACCTGGCGCTGGGGGACTGGCACGGTCCGGCTTTGTTGCATAAATCGGGTGATGGGTAGACTTCCCCTTTCCCCGGACGGACTTATCCTACGGCCTCTGTGACAGGTATGCCAAGAGCGGTGTAGCGGTTGAGCACCGCGATGCGGACCTCGATT
>JALTNO010000024.1 GCA_027000645.1 Paracoccaceae bacterium
GAGCGGTTGCCGGAGCGGGTGCCGGGGCGACCGCAGACTGGATCGGCGGCGCCTGGGTCGCGATGCCAAGCTGTTCGTTGCGGAAGGTGCGCAGCAGGCCGCGCTGACCCTGCGTCGCAAGGATCTGGTTGTAGGGCGGCACGTTCGCCGACGCCAGCGCGCGCTGATAGCTGCTCAGCAGGAAGTCGCGTTCGAAATCGTCGATATAGCCGTCGGCCGTGTATCCCATGTCCGCCTGAAAGCGGGCAACGGCCGCGCGCGAGCGCCGGCCGATGGCGCCGTCCACGGGGCCGGCATCATAGCCGAAGAAGTTCAGCGCCGTCTGGATGTCGCGGTTGAGCTGACGCTGCGCCTGGTGGGCCGCCGCATTGCGCCGGGCGGCTGCGGCCTGGGCCGCCTTGCGCTGCTTGTTCTTGTTGACCTCGTTGACGATGATCCCGCCCAGAATCGCCCCCCCCAGAAGCGCCGCCGCGTCATTGCCCGCCGCGACCCTGCTGGCGGAGGCCGCGATCATGCTGGCGGCCATCAGGGAAACCATGAATTTGCGTCCGATCATCGTGAAATCCTCACCATGTGCAACATTTCCGCCCCGTCGGCAGGAGGGGCACCTTCGGTTGATACATGAACATCAATCGAACACCAGCCCATCAAACAAGCACCGTCCTGTCAAGCACGCGAACCGGCAAGCATTTGCCGACATCCCGGCCCCGAACCGCCCGCGCAGACCCGCTCGCTCAATCCAGCGCCAGCGACAGAAGCGCATCCATCCCCATGTCGGGGCGCGCGGCATAGGCGCCCAGATCGCGCCAGAAACTGTCCAGCATGTCGCGCTCGGACGGCCGGCCGGACAGCGCGAGTTCCTCGCGCAGAACGTCATGGGCGGTCTGCCGCTCCTCGGGCGTGGTTTCGGTGCTCAGCGTCTCCAGCGCCGCCCGGTAGGACAGCAGGTAACCCGACTGCCGGCGCCGGAAAGCCTCCAGCTGGCGCACATGCGCCCGCATCTGCCGCCTCAGCACGTCCGACGCGCGGCCGGCGCGCTGAAACGCCACCAGCATGCGGATGCTTTCCTGCCTGGCGGCGATCCGGTCGGCGGTGTCGCGCAGGGCGCGCACGAACATCGCCCCCGCCAGAAGGGTCGCGCGCGCCGATTGCAGCCGCGCCGTCTGCGCCCGGTCGCGGTCGCGCCGAAGCTCAAGCTGGATCGCCCCCAGCGCCGCCTTGCGCCGCGGGTCGGGTTCGGCGGCGATCAGGTTGGAGAGCAGAAGGTCGGGATCGGCCGCGCCGCCCTTGCCGCCCGCCCCCTCGGTCAGCGCCTTCCAGCGGTCGCGGATCGCCGCCAGCCGCGCATCCGAGGTCACCACCGGCGCCGAGATCACCAGCCGCACCCCGAAGGTGGCCGAGCGCGTCGGCGCCCCCCGCCCGTCGAAGGGCGGATATTCGGTGCGTTGCGCGCTGAACAGCTGGTCCGCGGAGGACAGCACCGAGCCCCCCCGCGTGACCACTCCGCCCGCCTGCCCGTGCAACCGCCCTGCCGCGTTCAGGCGGAAGGGCTCGAACACCAGTTCCTCGGCATTGCCGTAGACATCGAACAGACCCAGCGGGTTGGGTTTGCGCAGCCCCACCGGCCCCAGCCGCCCGCGCCCCGAGCCGGGGGTCTGGAACAGCGCGTGTTCGCGCATGTCTCCCACCCCGAAATAGGTGCGTTCGGCAAAGCGGGCGTCATCCACCCGCGCCCCGCCGCGGGCGGCATATTCCCACTCGTCCCCGGTGGGCAGGCGGAAGAAGCCGGCCGCGCCATCGGCGCGCGGCATCCGTTCGGGCGCGTTCGCCAGCAGCCACTCGGTGTAACGCCGCGCCGCATCCACCGCGTCGAACCAGCTCAGCCCGCCTTTCGCCAGCCGGTCGCGGCGGGTGGGGGCGGCGCAGTCGCCATGCAGCGCGCGCCACTGGCCCTCGGTTATCT
>JALTNO010000025.1 GCA_027000645.1 Paracoccaceae bacterium
CCGGACGGGCTCTTCTTGCCTGCTCGAGACAGGGAATCGCCGAAAAATGGGGCGGGATTTCGACAATTTGCGATCAATTTGCGGATTGTTTCCAGAACCCCCACGATCGCGGGCGCCGCGAGGCCGCGCTCAGAAGGCTTCCGGCCGGGCCTCGCGGGCCATGTGATCAAGCACCGCGTTGACGAATTTCGGCTCGCGCCCGTCGGGGAAGAAGGCCCGGGCGATGTCCACGAATTCGTTGATGACCACCCGCGGAGGCGTGTCGGTGCGGGTCAGCTCGGCACCCGCGGCCCGGAACAGACCGCGCAGGGTCGGATCGATCCGCGCGATCGGCCATTTCGCCACAAGCGCCCGGTCGGTCATCTGGTCGATCAGCGCCTGGTGGTTCACGGCATTCTCGACCAACGCGCGGAAATGGCCGGCATCGCCCTCGATCATCTCTTCGCCGTCATAGACGGCGCCAAAACGGTGGTTGAAGAACTCGTCGATCACCTGGTCGGTAGTCTGGCCGGACTGCTCCATCTGGAACAGCGCCTGCACGGCATAAAGCCGCGCGGCCGATTTCATCCTGCGTCTGTCACTGCCCTTTCGGGGCGCGCGCGGGGGGGTGGTGGTCATGCCTTGGGTGATCCGTTGCTGTCGCCGGCGATCCGGTAGCTGTCCGAGGGCGGCTTGAAGCCGATGCCCTTGCTCCGGGCGCCCCACTTACGGCCCAGCGCGATCAGATGCAAGGCCGCCGCCGCCGCTCCGCCCCCCTTGTTGCCGCGCGCCGGATCGGCCCGGACCTCGGCCTGGTCCATGTTCTCGACCGTGAGGATGCCGTTGCCGATGCACAGCCCCTGCAGCCCGAGAAGCTGCAACCCCCGGCTGCTGTCGTTGCAGACGGTTTCGTAATGGGTGGTCTCGCCCCGGATCACGCAGCCCAGCGCAACATAGCCGTCGAAATTCGACAGCCGGTTGGCGATGCCGATGGCGGCGGGCACCTCCAGGGCGCCGGGCACCTCGGCCAGCTCCCAGCTGCCGTCGGCGGCCTCGATCTCGGCACTGGCGCCGGCCACCAGCCAGTCGGCG
This sequence comes from Paracoccaceae bacterium, assembly GCA_027000645.1. Classification (GTDB taxonomy): domain Bacteria; phylum Pseudomonadota; class Alphaproteobacteria; order Rhodobacterales; family Rhodobacteraceae; genus Jhaorihella. The sequence goes on from JALTNO010000025.1 coordinate 1,072, forward strand.
ATCTTGCGGTAATAGGGGGCCACGACGATGAGCAGCTTCACCGGCTTGTCGAAACGGGGCCGCGGCAGGACGTGGTGCGATTCGGTTTCGGCCATGTGTCAACCTCGGCTCAGGATCGGACGCGTGCCGACGATGGACAGCCCGTAGGCATCCAGACCGACATAGCGGGTCTCGGGATTGTCGGTCAGAAGGATCAGCTCGGACAGACCCAGATTCGACAGGATCTGCGCCCCCAGCCCGGTGCGCTTGACGGTGCGGGGGCCCTCCTCTTCGTCGTCGTAAAGCGAATGGCGCGGCTCGCGGAACAGGCAGACCACGCCGCGGCCCTCCTCGGCGATGATCTCCATGGCACGCGGCAGCTCGCGGGCGGGGCTGGGCCCCAGCCCCAGCAGGTCCGAGGCCTCGTGCAGCGCATGGGTCCGCGTCAGCACCGGAGCGGACGTGGAAATGTCGCCCTTGACCAGCACCGGATGCTCGACCCCGTGAATCTGGTCGGTGAAGATCCGCATCTCCCACGTTCCGCCATATTCGGACGTGACCGACTGGCGGCCGGTCTCGATCACCAGGTTGTCGTTGCGCGAACGATAGGCGATCAGGTCCGAGATGGTCCCGATCTTGAGCCCATGCCGGCGGGCGAACTCCACCAGGTCCGGCAACCGCGCCATGGTGCCGTCATCCTTCATGATCTCGCAGATCACCCCGGCGGGCTTGAGCCCGGCCAGCCGCGAGATGTCCACCACCGCCTCGGTATGGCCCGCGCGCACCAGAACCCCGCCGCGACGGGCGCGCAGCGGAAACACGTGCCCCGGCGTGGCGAGATCGGCCATGGTGTTCTGCTCGTTGATCGCGGTGGCGATGGTCAGCGCCCGGTCATGGGCGGAAATGCCGGTGGTCACCCCCTCACGCGCCTCGATCGACACGGTAAAGGCGGTTTCCATCCGGCTGGAATTGTTCACCGCCATCATCGGCAGGCCCAGCCGGTCGATGCGCTCGGCCGTCATCGGCAGACAGATCAGCCCGCGCCCGTGGGTGGCCATGAAATTGATCGCCTCGGGGGTGGCGAACTCGGCCGCGATGCACAGATCGCCCTCGTTCTCCCGATCCTCGTGATCGACGAGGATGTACATCCGCCCGCGGCGCGCCTCCTCGATGATCTCGGTGATCGGACTGATGGCATCGCGCAGGGCGGCTTCCACCGGCCCCGGTCTGTCAAAATTCATGCGGCTGCCTTTCCACTTCCCGGTACGAAAGCGCAGATAGCCCACGACGGCGACGAATTCCACCCCGCCACCGCCCCCTTCATCTCGCCTCAAATACTCCGGGGGGTCCGGGGGGGGGTCCGGGGGGCAGCGCCCCCCGCCTCCACCAGCCGCGCCACATAGCGCGCAAGCGTGTCGATCTCCAGATTCACCCGATCCCCCACGCGCACCTCGCCCCAGGTGGCGGCCTGCTTCGTATGCGGGATCAGGTTGACCCCGAACTCGTCGCCCTCCACCTCGTTTACCGTCAACGACGTCCCGTTGAGCGCCACCGAACCCTTGGGCGCGATGAACCGGGCCAGATCCGCCGGCGCCCGCAGGCGAACACGGGTGCTGTCGCCCTCCTCCGCGACCGACACCACCTCGGCCACACCATCCACGTGGCCCGACACGATGTGCCCGCCCAGCTCGTCCCCTACCCTAAGCGCCCGCTCCAGGTTGACCCGCCGGCCCGGCGCCCAGCCGCCCAGGTTGGTCCGGGCCACGGTCTCGGCACTGACCTGAACCTCGTACCAGTCCGGCCCCAGCGCAACCACCGTCAGGCATACCCCGTCGCTGGCAATGGAGGCGCCGATGTCGATGCGCGAGGTATCGTATCCCGTGGCAATGCGCGCACGCATGTCGCCATCCCGCTCCACCTCGCGGATGGTGCCGATATCGGTGATGATCCCGGTAAACATGCCCGCCCCCCTGCTGTGCGATCTCACCCCGTCAGGTAGCCCCCCGCGCCTGCGCGGGCAAGCCCGAAGCGACGCCGCGAAACCGCTTCCACCGCCGCCCCGCTCTTGCAGCCCTGCCCCGGCAGAGCCATAGTTTCGCCCGACTCGACAGTCAGGATGCGGGCGATGCCATTGTGGAGACAAGGTGAAACCATGACCCCCGGCGCCCTGTCCGATCGCCGCTTCCTGTTCCTGCAGGGACCGCACGGGCCATTCTTCCAGGGCCTCGCGCGCATGCTGCGCAAGGCCGGGGCGACGGTCCGGCGCGTGGGATTCAACGCCGGCGACGAAGCCTTCTGGCGCGACCGCGACAGCTATATCCGCCACGACGCTCCGCTCGCGGCCTGGCCCGCCACCTGCGCGGCGCTGCTCGACCGCCACCGGATCACCGATATCGTGCTCTACGGCGACACCCGCCCCGTCCACGCCACCGCCATCGCCGCCGCCAGGGCGCGCGGGCTGACCGTCCACGTGTTCGAAGAAGGCTATCTGCGCCCCTACTGGGTCACCTACGAACGCGGCGGCTCGAACGGCAATTCGCGGCTGATGGATCTGTCCATCGCCGACATGCAGTCGGCCCTGGCCCAGGCGGACATGGAAACGCCGCTGCCACCGGCTCATTGGGGCGACATGCGCCAGCACATGTTCTACGGCGCGCTCTATCACTGGTTCGTCATGTTCCGCAACGGGCGCTACCGCAATTTCCGCCCCCATCGCGACCTGACCGTGCGGCAGGAATTCCGCCTCTACCTGCGACGGCTTCTGCTGCTGCCTGCCCACGCGGCCGAGCGGCGGCTGGAAACCTGGCGGGTGCGCTCGGGAGGATTTCCCTACCACCTCGCCCTGCTGCAACTGGAGCATGACAGCAGCTTCCGCGCGCATTCCCCCTTCGCCTCGATGACCGAGTTCCTGGAGTTGTTGATCGAGGGCTTCGCCGCCGGCGCCCCACCGCATCACCACCTGGTGGTCAAGGCGCATCCGCTGGAAGACGGCCGCGCACCGATCCGGCAGGAGCTCCGCCGCCTGGCCCGCGCACACGGACTTGCCGAGCGCGTCCATTTCGTGCGCGGCGGCAAGCTCGCGCAACTGCTGGGCGAGGCGCGTTCGGCGGTGACGGTAAATTCCACCGCCGGCCAGCAGGTCTTGTGGCGGGGAATGCCGCTGCGCAGCTTCGGCCGCGCCGTCTATGCCAAGCCCGAACTGGTCTCGGACCAGCCGCTGGCCGAATTCTTCGCCCGCCCGCGGCGGCCGGACCTGCGCGCCTATCGCGATTTCCGCCGCTTTCTGCTTGAAACGAGCCAGATTCCGGGCGGTTTCTATTCCCGTCACGGGCGCCGTCGGCTGTTGCGTCACGTGGTGGACATGATGCTTTCGCCCGAGGACCCCTATGACGCGCTGCGGCTGGGAACAGCGGCACCGCGGCAACAGTTGCGGCTGGTGCGCTGAGCGCGGCACAAGCCGAGACTGGATTTTCGCTCCGGATTCCGATAGCTTGCTGGAAAAAATCGAGGCAGAACCAATACAGGTCGAGGAGACCGAGCAGTGAAATCCGTGTCAATCCGATGGGCGAAGCCCGTCCTTGCGCTGGCTGCGCTGGCCGTTGCGGCGTCGTGCACCTTGCCGCGCGTCGGCCCGAACAAGCGCGAAATCTATGCCGGCTCGGTGCAGAAGCAGGGCGACGCCTTCATCGTCGCGGTGAACGACCGCGTCACCCGCGCCACCGCCGTGGTGCCCGCGCTGGGCTTTTCCCGGTCTTTCACCAGCGCCGGGAAACTGACCTCGGACACGATCCGGCCCGGCGACGTGCTGGGCCTGACGATCTGGGAAAACGTCGATGACGGGCTGCTGGCCGACCAGGGCATGAACGCCACCCAGCTGCAGGAGGTGCAGGTCGATGGCGAAGGCTACATCTTCGTCCCCTATGCCGGGCGCCTGCGCGCCAGCGGCAGCACCCCCGATCGGCTGCGCCGGATGATCACCGAAAAGCTCCAGGACCAGACCCCCGATCCGCAGGTCGAGGTGCGCCGGCTGGCCGGCGACGGGGCCACCGTGTCGCTGGTCGGCGCGGTGGGGGCGCAGGGGGTCTATCCCATCGAACGCCCGACCCGGACCCTGTCGGCGATGCTGGCCAAGGCCGGCGGCGTGACCATCAAGCCCGAAATCGCCCAGGTCACGGTGATCCGCGGCGACCAGCAGGGCAAGATCTGGCTTCAGGATCTCTACGACAATCCGCGCCTCGACATCGCGCTGCGCGCCGGCGACCGCATCCTCGTGCAGGAGGACACCCGCGCCTTCACCGCGCTGGGCGCCACCAACACCCAGACCCGCGTGCCCTTCGAGACGCAGGACATGTCCGCGCTGGAGGCCATCGCCCGGGTCGGCGGGCTGCTGTCGCTGTCCTCCGATCCCACCGGCGTCTTCATCTTCCGCAACGAACCGGCCGAGATCGCCAACCAGGTGCTGGGCCGGACCGACCTCCAGGGGGCGCAGCGCATGGTCTATGTGCTGAACCTGACCGAGCCCAACGGCATGTTTCTTGCGCGCGACTTCGTGATCCGCGACGACGACACGCTCTACGTCACCGAGGCGCCCTATGCGCAATGGACCAAGACTCTTTCGCTCATCACCGGTACGCTGACGCCGTTCGCCAATATCCGGACCCTGACGCGCTAGGCGATGACCGAACAGACGCAAGCCAGGCCGGCCGGGGGCGCGCGCCCCCGGCTTTTCGTTTACAATCGCGGCTTCCTCTCCCAGCGGCGCCTGCGCCGCATCCTGCAGCTTTGCGGGTACGACCTGCGACTGGGCCTGCCCCGTCCCGAGCGGGGCGACATGGTGGCGGTCTGGGGCAACAGCCCCACCGCGCGCCGCGGCCGCGCCATCGCCAGCCGCCGCGGCGTGCCGGTGGTCACGGTCGAGGATGCCTTCCTGCGCTCGCTGCATCCGGGCCGCGCCGGGGAACCGCCCGCAGGCCTGCTGATCGATCACGCGGGGGCGCATTTCGACCCCTCGGCACCGTCCGATCTGGAGACCCTGCTGGCGCGCGCGCCGCTGGATGACACCGTTCTGCTGAACCGCGCCCGCGCCGCCATCGCGCGCATGCAGGAGGCTCATCTGAGCAAGTATTCCGCCTTCGACCCGGAAGCGCCGGTGCCGCCCCCCGGCTACGTGCTGGTCATCGACCAGACCCGCGATGATGCCTCGATCCGGGCTAGCGGCGCCGATCGCGCGCGGTTCCTGGAAATGCTGGTCCACGCGCAGGAGGAAAACCCCGGCGCGCGCATCCTCATCAAGACCCACCCCGAAACCGCCGCCCGGTTCCGGCCCGGCCATTACCGGCCCGAGGACGCGGGCGGCCGGGTCGCGCTGCTGAGCGAAACGGTCAGCCCCTGGGCGCTTCTGGACGGCGCCATCGCCGTCTACACGGTCTCGTCCCAGATGGGGTTCGAGGCAATCCTGGCCGGCCACCGCCCGCGCGTCTTCGGCCGCCCCTTCTACGCCGGCTGGGGCCTGACGCAGGACGAGGAACCCCTGCCCCGCCGCTCCCGCAAGCTGACCCGCGCCCAGCTTTTCGCCGCAGCGATGATCCTCTATCCCAGCTGGTACGACCCGTTCCGCGACCGGCTGTGCGAGCTGGAGGTGGTGCTGGACAATCTCGAAGCGCAGGCCCGCGCCTGGCGGCAGGATCGGCGGGGATGGGTCGCCAGCGGGATGCGGCTGTGGAAACGGGCACCGCTGCAACGCATGTTCGGAGGGCAGCGGCGGGTGATCTTCTCCGACGACCCGGCCCGCGCCGAACGCAGCGGTCGCCCGCGCATGGTCTGGGCCGGCCGGGCCGGCCCCGGGCACGAAGGCGCGGTGCGCGTCGAGGACGGCTTCCTGCGCTCACGCGGGCTTGGCGCCGCGCTGGTGCCGCCCCTGTCGCTGGTCACCGACGATCTGGGCATCTACTACGACCCTTCCCGCCCCAGCCGGCTGGAAGAACTGATCGCCCGGCGCGAGCGGCTGCGCCCCGATCAGCGCGCCCGCGCCGAAAGGCTGATCGGGCTGCTGCGCGATGCCGGGCTGAGCAAGTACAACACCGGCGCCGGCGCCCCCGCCCTGCCCCCCGGCCACAAGCTGCTGGTCCCCGGACAGGTCGAGGACGATGCCTCGATCCTTGCCGGCGCCGGCGCCGTCCGCACCAATCTGGCGCTGCTGCGCGCGGCGCGGGCGGCCCGCCCCAACGCGGTGATCATCTACAAGCCGCACCCGGATGTGGAGGCCGGCCTGCGCGACGGCGCCATCGCCGCCGAGGGGCTGGCCGACGTGATCGCCGCCAATGCCGACCCGGCGGCGCTGCTCGAGCAGGTGCAGGAGGTCTGGACCATCACCTCGCTGATGGGGTTCGAGGCATTGCTGCGCCGGATCCCGGTCACCACGCTGGGGGCTCCCTTCTATGCCGGCTGGGGGCTGACCTCGGATCTGGGCGAGATCCCCGCCCGCCGCCGGGCGCGGCCGGAACTGGCCGGGCTGGTCCACGCGGCGCTGATCGACTATCCGCGCTACCTCGACCCGGTTACCGGCCAGCCCTGCCCGGTCGAGGTGGTGGCCGAACGGCTTGCCGGCGGCGCCATACCGCGCCCGGGCCCGTTCAACCGCGCCCTTTCGAAACTGCAGGGGCTGCTGGCCAGTCGCGCATATCTGTGGCGCTGACCCCGGACCGGACTGCCCGCAGGCCGCGACGGCAAACGGGCGTGCCGCCGGGTTGCGAGAAGCTCAACCCCGATCGACAGCCCCGTAACCGAGGGCCGCTTTCGCACAGGCAGGGGACACGCACGAACCGCCCCGCACCATTTCCCTTCATCTTGCCGGAAGGGTCTATACCAGCTCAGTGTCTGAGCGGTTTCATTCTGCTCGATTTGAGCAGGGTCTTGTAGAGGTCATTCTTGCGGTTGTTGAAGCGGAACTCGGTCTCCTTGAGGAAGACCGGGAAGCTGGTTTTTCGCAGGCCGTTGAACTTGGCGTGACGGCGCTTGGCGTAG
>JALTNO010000026.1 GCA_027000645.1 Paracoccaceae bacterium
GGGTCGATCACCTCTTTGCCTTCCTGGAACTGCAGGTGATAGAGGTCGGCATAGAGCCCGCCGCGCGCCAGGAGTTCTTCGTGGGTGCCCTCGTCCACCACCCGGCCGCGATCCATGACCACGATCTTGTCGGCATTGCGAATGGTGGACAGGCGGTGGGCGATGACGATGGTGGTGCGCCCGCCGGCCAGCCGGTCGAGTGCGTCCTGCACGACCTTCTCGGACTGCGCGTCCAGCGCGCTGGTCGCCTCGTCCAGAAGCAGCACCGGGGTGTCGCGCAGCAGCGCCCGGGCGATGACCACCCGCTGGCGCTGGCCGCCCGACAGGGCCGAGCCGCGCGGCCCCACCTGCGTGTCCAGCCCGTTTTCCAGATGGGTCACGAAATCCGAGACATGGGCCGCATCCAGGACCTTCTTCAGTTCGTCGTCGCTGACATCGGTGCGGCCCAGCAGGATGTTCTCGCGCAGGGTTTCGTCGAACAGCATCGCCTCCTGGCTGACCACGGAAAACAGGTTGCGCAACTCGGGCAGGGCCATGTCGCGCACCGGCACGCCGCCCACGGTGATGGTTCCGTGCTGCGGATCGACCAGCCGGGTGAGCAGGTTGAAGACGGTGGACTTGCCCGCCCCCGATGCGCCCACCAGGGCGGTGGTCTTCCCGGCCTCGGCCCGCAGGGTCAGGTCGTGCAGAACCTGCGCATCGCCATAGCTGAGCGAGACGTTTTCCAGCGCGATTTCGGGCAGCCCCTTCGGCGCCGGGACCGGCCGGGCGGGTGATATCAGACGGACCGGCGCCTCCATCAGCCCCTTGAGGCGTTCCAGCGCCGCCGCCGCCACCTGCCAGGTGCCGCTGACCCCGGCCAGGCGCCGCAGGGGGTCGAAGGCCAAGCCGATGGCGGTGAAGAAGCTCATGAACTGGCCGACGGTCTTGTTGCCCTCGATGATCTCGGACCCGCCATAGAGCAGCACGCCCATGAAGCCTATCCCGGCCATGATGTCGATCATGCCGGTGATCGTCGCCGCGCCGAAGGCGGTGCGGATCTCCGAGCGCATGAAGCGATCGGTCTGTTCCTCGAAACGTCTGACCTGGTATTTTTCCAGATTGTTGAGCTTGATCGGAACGATGCCGTGGAAGATCTCGTCCAGCCGGGTGGCGAGCGCGGCGCCGATGTCGCGGGCCAGCGCGGCCTTCTTGCGCACATAGCGCTGGGCCATGCCGATGGGGGCCAGCGTCAGCGGCGCGCCGATCAGCATGATCGCCGTCCAGCGCCAGTCCACGTTGATGGCCACACCCAGCAGCACCACCAGCGAGATCAGGTCCCGCCCCGCGCCGGTGATGATCGCCCGCCACACGTCGTTGACCGCGTTGACATCCACCTGCACGCGCTGGAGCAGGAAGCCGGGCGGGTTGAGCTGGTGAAAGGACGTGTCCTGCCGGATCAGCCGGTTGAGCAGATCCAGCCGCATGTTCGCCGCGATTTTCTGCGAGATGCGGGTCAGCAGGACCTTTTGCGCCACGCTGGCCAGGCCGCGGACGGAAAACAGCACCAGGAAGGTGAGGCTGATCCAGAACAGCGCGTCGGTATTTCCGCCGATGAAGATGTCGTCGAACATCGGCTGCATCATGTAGCTGACCGCGCCGACCATGCCGCCTTCGAGCAGCATGAACAGCACCGCGACGAAGAGCAGCCCCATGTGCTGGCGCAGATAGCCGCGCCACAGCCAGCGGGCCAGCACGCGCGACGATTCCCCCCGCTGGCTCATGCGGCGGGCTCCGGGGCGGAGCGGGAGGGGGTGGCGGAACCGTTCATGTCCGCGCCATTTAATCGGCCCCGCCCGGCGGCGCAAGGTGGGTGGCAGGAAGGACAGCCTTGCGCGGGTGGAGAGGTGGAGAGGGCGGGGGCCTCCGGCGGGAGTATTTGGGGCAAGATGAAGAACGGCGTGCGGCCCCGGGGCGC
>JALTNO010000027.1 GCA_027000645.1 Paracoccaceae bacterium
GCCGCGTCCAGCGCCTCCAGCACGCCATGCGCGGCAAAGCCGCCGGCGCCGGTGACGATTTCCGCCGGTTCGGTCCATTCCCGCCAGGCCAGCACATGCGGTCCGTCGCCATCCATCAGCCGCTCGACCTCCGTGCCGTCGTCGTCCAGAACCTTTCCGGCCAGCTCCAGCATGACCGCGATGTCTTCCGCGATTTCGCCCGCATCCGCACCCGCACAGGCCGAGCGCAGGATCACCCCGTGCGAAGCTTCCTCCATCGCCCCCCCGGCGGCTGCTTCATGTCCGATCGCGAGCAGCCGGTCGCGCTCGGCCTCGTCGCGGATGCCGCGCGACAGGTTGATCCCCGGCGCGTCCGGCGTGACGATGGCGTGGCGGCTCTTGAACAGCAGCCGCCGGGTCACCGGAATGGCCTTGCCCGGCTCGGCATATCCGCTCACCTGCACCAGTATCAGGGCCCCCGCCGCCAGCCCGCGCCCCTGGCGCAGAAAGGCCGGCCCGTCGGGCGTTTCCAGGAACACCCCGCCCTGCCCTTTCACCGGCCGGCCCACCCGGGCCCGGTAGATGGTGCCGGGCGCCGGGGCGTCGCCCGCGATCAGGAAGTCCTCCAGCCGCCCGTCAACCATGAGCGCGGCCGCCTCGCGACCCCCGACGTGATCCAGTATGACGCTGCGCCCCTTCACGGCGCGTCACCGTAGAGCGGATAGCCCGCAGCCTGCAAAAGATTCGCCGTCTCGGCCAGCGGCAGCCCCACGATCCCGGTGAAGGATCCGCTGATCCACGGGATGAAAGCCCCCGCCAGGCCCTGAATGGCATAGCCGCCGGCCTTGCCCTTCCAGTCGCCGGTACGCAGATAGGCGTTCACCTCGGCCTCGGACAGCCGCTTGAAGCGGACCTGGCTGATCACCGCGCGTTCCCACAGCCGCTCGCCCCGGCGCACGACCACAGCGGTGACGACCCGGTGGCGCCGGCCCGAAAGAGCATGAAGGAAGTGGGCGGCCTCGCCGGCATCGGCCGGCTTGCCCAGAATGCGCCGGCCCATGGCGACGGTGGTATCGGCGCACAGCACGATGTCGTCGGCACCGGCCTGCACGGCCTGCGCCTTTTCCCGCGCCATGCGGACGCAATAGGGGCGCGGCAGTTCGTCCCGGGCCGGGGTTTCGTCGATTTCGGGGGGGCGCACGTCGTCGGGCACCACGCCGAGCTGGCTCAGCAGGTCCAGCCGCCGGGGGCTGCCCGATCCGAGAATCAACGCCATGAACGCGCGGCGTTACTTGAAGCGGTAATTGATCCGACCCTTGGTCAGATCGTAGGGGGTCATTTCCACCTGAACCCGGTCGCCGGCCAGAACCCGGATGCGGTTCTTGCGCATCTTTCCTGCCGTGTGAGCGATGATTTCATGGCCGTTGTCCAGCTCGACCCGAAATGTCGCATTTGGCAGGAGTTCCTTCACGACACCGGGAAATTCGAGCGTATCTTCCTTGGCCATGGTCACTCCATCTCTCTTCGACCCGCCAGAGCGCGGGACGCGCCGTTAAATGATGCTTTTTCCGCCGGATTTCAAGGGCACAAACGCCGTCCGCGACGTTTTGTGATCCGGGGGATACGCCAAAACGGCCCCTTTCGCGCAGGGCCGCGCCTCAGGGCCGGGCAATGCCGTAACGCCGCATCTTCTCCCACAGGGTCTTGCGCGAAATGCCCAGGTTTTCCGCGGCGACGGTCAGGACGTTGCCGGAGCGTTCCAGCGCGCGCAGGATCGCGCGGCGCTCGGTTTCCTCGACACTGTCCTTCAGCCGCACCGGGGCCCCGGGGACCGGCCCGCCCCCCCCGGGGGCGGTTTCGGTTGCGGGGAACAGGTCGTGTTCCTGGATGCGCGGCCCCTGCGCAAGCGCCACCGCGCGTTCGATCATGTTGCGCAACTCGCGCACGTTGCCGGGATAGTCCATGCCGGAAAGAAGC
>JALTNO010000028.1 GCA_027000645.1 Paracoccaceae bacterium
CGCGATGCCCTGGCGGTCACCGAGGCCATCAGCCAGTCGGTAGCGCTGTCCGGCGCCTCGGCGGAGGCCGCCAGCGGCGCGCTGCTCCAGTTCGGCCAGGCGCTGGCCGCCGGACAACTGCGTGGCGACGAGTTCAACTCGGTCATCGAGCAGACGCCCCGACTGGCCCAGGCCATCGCCGACGGGCTGGGCGTACCCCTGGGCGCGCTGCGGGCGCTGGCCCAACAGGGCAAGCTGACTGCTGATGTGGTCCTGAGCGCTCTGCTCGACCAGAAAGAACGGTTGGCCCAGGAGTATGCCGTACTGCCCGACACCGTCTCCGGGGCGCTCACCCGGCTCCGAAACGCCTTCCTGCGCGCCTTCGGCGAACGGGACGCGGGCACCGGGTTTACCGCAGGACTCGCCAAAGCGATCCAGTTCCTCGCCGTCCACATCGACTTGCTGATCCAGCTGGCCGGCACCGCGCTGGTTGCGGCTTTCGGGCGCATGGTGGCCTCCATGGTGGCAAGCGTGGCCGCTTCCCGTGCCGAGGCCGCCGCGCGACTGAACAACCTGCGCCTGATCGAGGCGGAGGCGACCGCCCGGCTGCGCGCGGCCCGGGCGGCACTGGCGCAGGCCGCTGCACAAGGCAAGGCGACCACGGCCTTGCGTGCGGACCTGGCGCGAGCGGCGCAGGAAGCAATCAAGGCGCGGCGGGCTGTCGCCGCGGCGGCGCGAGGTACTACCTTGCTGGCCCGTGCCGGCGGGCTCTTGCGCGGCGCGCTGGCGCTGCTCGGCGGACCCATCGGAATCATCGTCACCGGCCTGGGATTGCTGGCCACCGCCGCCTTCTCGGCCCAGGACAAGGTGGTGGCGTTCGGCGGCAAGACCGCCACCATTGGGCAGATCGTCTCGGCCGCCTGGGATCTCGTCACCGAGAAGATCGGGGCCTTCGTCGATGCCTTGATCTCCCTGGTGGGCATCAACGACGAGACCTGGACGGGCCTGCGCGAGACGGTGATCGACGGCGTAAATGCCATCGGTCGCGCAATGCGGGCGAAGGTGATAGGGATCACCGCCGCCTTCCTCGTGCGCCGCTTCAAGCGGGCTTTTTCCGACATCGCCGCGCTGGCCCGCGCCCTGGGCTGGGATATCGCGGCCTCCTTCAAGGGCGACTTCTCGCTGCGCCATCTCAAGGCCGCACTGCGCGCGGGCCGGGACGAGATGCGCGGCTTCGGCCAGGCCCTGGGCGATGCCGTCAAGGAATCGCTGGGACGCGACTACGTAGGCGAGACCGCACGGGAGATCGCCGCGCGTATCCGCAGCGAGCAGAAACGCCAGCGGGTTTTCGCCCGGCCGCAAGCGAAGGGTACTCCCTCAGCCGAGGACACTGCCGCCCGCCTCAAGCTCGCAGAAAGCTAGAGTGAGACGGAACTCAGGATCCTCAAGGAAGGGTTGGCGCAGTCCTCTCGAGCCCTCGACCGGGCGCTGGCCGACCGCCTGATCTCCATCCGTGACTACTACGCTCAAAAGACCGCCATCGAGCAGCGGGAGATCGACGCCGAGATCGCCCGCAAACGGCAAGCCCTGGCCGAGCAGCGGCGCATCCTGAGAGAAGCCGGTGACGAGAAGGCCCGGCTCGATGCCAAGGGACAGATCGCAAAGCTCGAGACGGACCTGATCGCACTGAGCAACCGCCGTGCCGAGGCGGAAGTGGCCAACGCCCGCAAGGCGGCGGCTGCCGAGCGGGAACTCAAGGATGCGCTGGCCCAGGCCCGCGACGAACTGGCCCGCCTCACGGGCACCGGGACCGACGCCCAGCGCCGCGAGGCCGTCGCCCGGGCTTACCGCGATCTGCGCGCCCGGCTGCTGGCGGAGAACGACACGGCCGGCGTTTCGCTGATCGACCGGCTGATCGACGTCAAGGCAGCACAAGCCAACCTCGACGCCCTGGAGTCGAA
>JALTNO010000029.1 GCA_027000645.1 Paracoccaceae bacterium
ATCGCGGAATTTCCGTTCGGAAATTCTCCCCCGAAACAGATACCTGTTTTTCTGAGCCATATGAACACCTTAGTATGGGCTCAGAACTGCTCAACTGGAATAGACCCTTCCGGCAAGATGAAGGGGGAAGAGGCACGGTCACATGCCCAGCGCCTGCTTGTAGAGTTCCAGCACCGCCTCCTCCTCGGCGATGTCGTCCTTGTCGCGCTTGCGCAGCGCGATCAGCTTGCGCATCACCTTCGTGTCGTAGCCGCGGGCCTTGGCCTCGGCCAACACCTCTTTCTGCTGGTCGGCGATGTCCTTCTTTTCGGCCTCCAGCCGTTCGAAACGCTCGATGAAGCTGCGCAGTTCGTCCGCGGTCACGCGATAGGTGGCGTCGGGGGAATGATCGTCCATGAACGGGCTCCGTCCGGTTGCAGTCTGATCTGGGTGGGACTGCGGGATACAGGGGCGCAAACCGGGCCGCAAGGCGCGATTGCATCATCGCCGGTCGCAATCGGTTCTTGATCGGCGCGCCGTCTGGCCCTATGAGCGGCTTGCTCTGGTTCGGCGGCGCGAGTCGCCGGCAAAAGGGAACGCGGTGCGGCCCGGGTGAGGAACTTCCCTCCAACGGCCAATGCCGCGACTGCCCCCGCAACTGTAGGCGGAGAGCGCCACCGGTTGATGCCACTGATCCCCAGGCGGGGTCGGGAAGGTCCGGACGAGGCGCTGCGACCCGCGAGTCAGGAGACCTGCCAGAGCGATCACCTTCCACCGGCGCGGGGGGCGCCGGCAGGGCGGCGTCTGTTCCGTAGTGGTGACACCCTTACTCACCCGTTCGCGGACGGCGCTCCCCGTGCCTTCCGCGGCAAAACCGTAACAGAAGGTCTGGAAGGAACCGGGACCATGAAAAAACTCGTTGCCACCGTCTCTGCACTTGCCGTGGGCTCCGCGCTGGGCGCGGGCATCCGCGGCGCAAATGCGCAGGAAGCATTCGACCTGGGCGAGATCGCCGTCTTCGCCAACAGGGCGGGACAGGAAACCGAACTGAAACGCACCGGCGCCACGATCGAGGTCGTGACCGAGGAAGATCTCAGACAGGCCCCCGAAACCACGGTGGCGGACTACCTGTCGCGTCTGCCCGGCCTGTCGGTCAGCGCCAATGGCGCGCTTGGCGCCAGCACGCAGCTGCGCATCCGCGGGCTGGACGGAAAATACATCAAGGTCCTTGTGGACGGCATCGACGTGACCGATCCCAGCCAGCCCCAGACCCAGTTCAACTGGGCCGGGCTGACGACGACGGCGGTGAGCCGGATCGAGATCCTCAAGGGCACCAGTTCGTCGCTGTATGGATCGCGGGCGATCGGCGGCGTGATCAACATCACCACCGCCCCGCGCCAGGATACGCCGGGCACCCTGACCACGATGACCGCCGAGGGCGGCAGCTACGACACCCTGCGGCTGGGCGCCTCGGTCGCCCATCGCGGCGAGCGCGGCGGGCTGAGCGTCAGCCTGAACCACGTGAACACCCGCGGCTTCTCGGCCAAGGCCGGAGCCGCCAACACCGAACCCGACGGCTACCGGGGCACGCAGCTGAACCTGAGCGGCGATATCCAGGCAAGCGATGCCCTGAAACTCGGCTTCTCGGCCTATGCGCTCAACGGCAACGGGGATTATGACGAATGGATCGGCGACGGCGCGCCGCCCTATGACGAAACATTCAGCACCCGCACCCGCGCAGCCCGCGGTTTCGCCGCGATGCAGACCGGCGGCGTGCAGAACACGCTGTCCTACAGCTACTACCAGAATGACCGGGTCTTCAATTCCAACGGCTTCTCCTCGCCGTTCTTCGGCAAGCGCCAGAAGCTGGACTACACCGGCGTCTACCGCCAGTCCGACGCGCTGCAATATACCTTCGGCGCCGACTGGCAGCGGGAAAGCTTCGACACCGGCGCCGA
>JALTNO010000030.1 GCA_027000645.1 Paracoccaceae bacterium
GGTGCGGCGAGGTCGGCAAGATAGAGGCCGATCAGTTCGGGCGCGGGGGGCAGGGGATCGGCGCCCTTCATCCGGCACCAGCGGGCGAAATGCGCCCAGTCCCTTGCATAGGCCCTGATCGTGTTCTCCGAGGCGGCGGCGCGGGCATAGTCCCGGGCGGTTTCCACCAGCCGGTCGAGCGCACCGGAGCCTGCCATCTGCGTGGGGAGGGAGATGTCACCGGCGTTCTCGCGCCCGTTTTCGGTCTGCCCGGGGGTCTTGTCGGGGGTCCTGTCGGGGTTGCGGGCCATGGTTTCGACGGGCTTCCTGTCATGTCCGGTAAGTCAAGATTACCGGACATGACGAAGATCGGCAAGGTGCGGCGCATTGTGCCCTTGAGGGTGGCAAAAAGCGCCGCCACGCGCTAGGGTCGGGGCATGACCCTGGCCGCTCAAGACCCTGGCGACAGCGCCGGGACCATGCCCCGGATGCCGCGGTGGATCACCGTCCGGCATGGAGAAGCCGTTGAAGATGCGGCGTTTTCCTCCGGTGCGGCGCTTGGCGCCCTGCATCCCGTCCTGGCGCGGGAGGACATCCCGCAGGTCCTGCTGCGGGACCGGCTGGCGCTGCGCGCGGCGGCGGCGTGCGTGGCGCTGACGGGCCGGCCGGAACGCCAAGGCGATCTGCGCGACGCGGTGGCGCTGCTGCGCCCCGGCGATCGTCCGGGGCCGGCGGGGGAGGTGTTCCTGTGCTGGCGGCGGGCGGTCGGGCGGCCGCTGTCCGCCCGGGTCCTGCATCGCGCCCTGCCCGAGATGGCGCCGGACCGGATCGCCGCCTGGTGCCGGGCCGGGCAGGGGACGCCGGTGGCGCGGGCCGCGGCGACGCTGGAGGCGGTTCTGGCCGGGGCGCCGCGATCGGAGGCGGCGGCGCTGATCCTGGCCGATGCGGTGCTGGCGCGGGCGTTGGGGTGGCGGCAGCTGCTGCCGCTGCTGGGTGTCGGGCTGAGGCCGCGGGATCTGCGCGCGTCGGGTGAGGGGCTGCGGCTGGCCTGCCACCGGGCGGTGGTGGCGGCGGCGGCGGAGACCCTGCGCATGGCCGGGGTGCTGGCCGGAAGGGCGGCGCATTTGCGGGCGGTGGCGCCGAAGCTGCGGGCACGGGGGGCCGGCGCGGCGGTGGAGCTGTTCCTGGCCCGCGACGCGGTGGCGCCGGCGATGCTGACCGGATGGATGTCGGACCGGGCGGCGCGGCGGCTGTGCGACCGGCTGGTCCGGCTCGGGGCGGTGCGCGAACTGACCGGGCGCGATGCGTTCCGGCTTTACGGGGTGTGAGCATGGCCGGAGACCGGGCAGCCGGGCTTGACCGCGAACTGGCCGAGCTGCCGCCCGGGTTGCGCTGGCGGGAGTGGATGCGCCGGATCGAGGCGGTGCTGTTCGCCAGTGCCACGCCGGTGCCGCGCGCGGATCTGGCCCGGGTGGTCGGGCAGGGGGTTTCGGTCGATCTGCTGGTCGAGGATCTGGCAGCCGAGCTCGAGGGCCGGGCCTTCGAGGTGGCGCGGGTGGGCGAGGGCTGGATGCTGCGCACCCGGCCGGCCTATGCGGCGGCGGTCCGCGCGGCGGCGGATGCGGGTGGCCAGGCGCTCGATCTGGGGGAGTTCGACCTCGCGGTGCTGGCCGCCATCGCCTGGCATCAGCCGATCACCCGCGGCGGGCTGAAGGAGATCTTCGGGCGCGAGATCGGCCGCGACCTGATCGGGCGGCTGCACGCGCAGGGCCTGATCGCCACCGGCCCCCGCGCCCCCCGCCGCGGCGCGCCCTACACCTTCGTCACCACCGAGACCTTCCTCGCCGCCTTCGGGCTGGAGACCCTGCGCGAGTTGCCTGACCCCGAGCAGTTGCGGGATGCGGGGCTGGCGAGATCTGCCGAGTCCTGAGCCTACGCAGTGCCGGGCCTGCTCAGTTCCGAAGGAGGGTCAATATTGGATGCCAATAAGGGATCAATCTACAATGCTGATCGACACATATAGATGACCCCGTCAGGAAAGTGGCCATGTGGCGCGCAATACTGTCGGTAAACGAGCGCAAGGGAAAATGCAGGCATATGATTCAGGTCTTGGAAAGGGGCGGGAATGACCAGCACCGAGCGCCGGGATCGGGACGGTTCGAGAACCGCCAGCCTTGGCGCATGGAGGCTGTTCCGTTGGAACGTGAACCTGATCGTGCCGCAATCGACAAGATGGAATTCGGATGGATCATGGGTTAACAATCAGACGGAATCGCGGAGCAAACCGTTCATCGCAGGCAGTTGATTGACAGGATACGACCAAGTCTTTCTGGACAGCTGCCTGTCGATCGACCTGGAGGTTGATCCTCGAACCGCCCGCCTCATGTCCTTTGCCGGGGTTGCGTCGGATGGCGCGGCAGTCGTGGTGCACCGCAGGGGTGATGCCGCGAATGCGCTTGCGAAGCTCGAAGCCCGTGCCGGCGATTTCGCGTATCTGATCGGGCACAATATCATCCGTTTCGATCTGCCGCACCTGGTGGCGAACCGGCCCGGCCTGTCACGCCTGGGGGTGGCACCGATCGACACGCTCTGGCTCAACCCGCTGGCCTTTCCACGCAACCCGTATCATCACCTTGTCAAGCATCACCATGACGGGCGGCTGAACGTCGGGCATGTCAATGATCCCGAGCTGGACGCGCGGCTTGTCTTCGAGGTGCTCGGCAACCAGATGGCGGCGTTCGCTGCGATGGCGCGCAAGGCGCCCGATGCGCTCGCCGCGTTCCACTACCTGTGCACGATGGGCGACAGCAGCGCCGGGTTCGATGCGGTGTTCCGGCATCTGCGCGACGCCCGGCGCCCGGACGAGGCGGCGGCGCATGGCGCGATCCGGCGCCTGCTGGCCGGGCGGGCCTGCACGCGCCGGATCGAACAGACGCTGGACCGGCTGGGCGACCCGCGACTTGGCTGGCCGATGGCCTATGCGCTGTCATGGATATCGGTCGCCGGTGGGGACTCCGTGATGCCGCCCTGGGTGCGCCACCAGTTCAGGGAGGCATCCGTCATCGTCCGCCACCTGCGCGATACGGCCTGCGGCGATCCGGGCTGCCGGTGGTGCAGCGAGAACAACGACCCGGACAAGGCGTTGCAGCGATGGTTCGGTTTCCCGTCGTTCCGGCCCGAGCCGACGGACGAGATGGGCCGTCCGCTTCAGCAGAGGATCGTGGCCGAGGCGATGCGGGGCGAAAGCGTCCTCGGCATCCTGCCCACCGGCACCGGCAAGTCGATTTGCTACCAGATCCCGGCGCTGTCGAAGTTCGACAAGACCGGCGTCCTGACCGTGGTCATTTCGCCGCTGGTGGCGCTGATGGCCGATCAGGTGGAGGGGCTGAAGCGGCAGGGAATCGACTCGGCCGTCACCGTCAACGGCATGATGTCGCTGCCCGAGCGGCACGACGCGCTGGACCGGGTCCGGATGGGCGATGCGAGCATCCTGATCATTTCGCCCGAGCAACTGCGCAGCCCGTCGATCCGGTCGGTCCTGCAACAGCGAGAGGTGGGGTTCTGGGTGCTGGACGAGGCGCATTGCGTCTCCAAGTGGGGCCACGATTTCCGGCCCGACTACCGTTATATCGGGCGGTTCATCCGCGAGTATTCGGCCGGCATGGACCCCGCGCCGGTGCTGTGCCTGACCGCCACGGCCAAACCCGAGGTCATCGAGGATATCCGCGAACACTTCCGTGATCGGGTGGGGATCGAACTGGACCTGCTGGACGGGGGCGCGGTGCGCACCAACCTGTCGTTCGAGATCCGCAGAACCACGCGCGCGCAGAAGCTGGGCGACGTTGTCGATGTGATCGACACGTTCCTGCCGCAGGAGGGGACGTCCGGCGCGATCGTCTATTGCGCCACCCGCAGGACGACAGAGAAGGTGGCCGAGTTTCTCGTGTCGCAGGGCCTGTCCGCCGACCGCTATCATGCGGGTCTGACGGCCGAGGAAAAGACAACCATCCAGGAACGGTTCCGGACCGGCGATCTTCGGGTCATCGCGGCTACCAACGCCTTTGGCATGGGGATCGACAAGCCCGACATCCGGCTGGTGGTGCATTTCGACATTCCCGGATCGCTGGAGAACTACCTGCAGGAGGCCGGCCGGGCAGGGCGGGACCGCGAGCCGGCCAACTGTGTCCTGCTGTTCGACGAGGATGACGTGGAACGCCAGTTCGGCCTGAACGCCCGGTCACGGCTGGCCCACCACGAAATCGCCGCCGTGCTGAAGGCCCTGCGCCGCATGGACGCGCGCACGGGAAAGAAGGGCGAGGTGGTGGCGACGCCGGGCGAGATCCTGCGCGAGGAACAGGACCGGGAATTCGAACGCGACAGCGCGACCGACGACACACGGGTCAAGACCGCAGTGGCCTGGCTTGAAGAGGCGACCCTGCTCACGCGCGAGGAAAACCGCGTTCAGGTCTTTCCGTCCTCGCTGCGCGTGCGCACCCTGGCGGAGGCCCAGGCGAAACTGGAGACCGCCGAGATCACGCAGGCCCGGCGCGCGCAGCTTCTGAAGATCGTCCAGCACCTGATGAACGCGCCTGCCGATGAAGGCGTTTCCACCGACGAACTGATCGGCGCGAGCGGCCTGTCGGCGGGCGGTCTGGTGAAGGCGCTGAGCGATCTGGAGGCGCTCGGCATCGCCACCGATGATACGGCGATCACGGTCCATGTTCATGTCGGTGTCGAAAATGCCTCCATGCAGCGGCTGGAGAATGCGGGGCAGTTGGAACGGGAACTGATCGCACTGATGCGGGAGGGCGCGCCGGATGCGGAAATTGGCGAGCCTCTGCCGCTTCATCTGGCCGAAACCTGCCAGTATCTGCGGGATCGCGGCTTTTCGAAAATCCGCCCCGACGTGATCGAGACCCTTCTGCGCGGGCTGGCGCATGACGGCCGGGATCTGGACGGCGGCAAGGGCAACATCCACCTGCGCAAGCTCTCGCGGAACACGGTGCAGGTCCGGCTGCAACGCAGCTGGAAAGTCGTGGAAAAAACCGCCGAGATCCGGCGCCGCGCGGCCGAGCTGTTGCTGGGCCATCTGGTCGAAAAGGTCGAGAAGGGCGTACGCGGCAAGGATCTGATGGTCGAGACGACGCTGGGCGACCTTCAGGCGGCACTGACCGGCGACGCGTTCCTGCGCGCGGCGGTGAGCGACGGCACGCGGCTGATGAACCGTGCCCTGCTTTGGCTGCACGAACATGCCGTCGTGACGCTGGGCAAGGGGCTGACCGTGTTCCGGCCGGCGATTACGGTCCATGTCCGACCGGGGAGCAGGAAGTTTCTGCAGAAGGACTTCCAGCCGCTGGAAGAGCATTATTCGGAGCAGACCTTCCAGACCCATGTCATGGCGGAGTACGCCCACAAGGGGCTGCGCGCCATGCCCGAAGCGCTGCGCCTGTCGGAGGATTACTTCGTGCTCGACAAGCCCGCTTTCGTGCGGCGCTGGATGCCGGGGCGCGGCGTCGAACTGCGCCGGCAGACGACCTCGGCCTCCTGGAGCAGGATCGTCAAGGGGCTGGGCAACCCGGCCCAGGAGGAAATCGTGGCCGACGACCGGGAACGGACCAATGTCCTGGTGCTGGCCGGGCCGGGTTCGGGCAAGACCCGGGTGCTGGTTCACCGCATTGCCTATCTTGTCCGGGTCCGCCGCGAGGATCCCCGTGGCATCCTCGTGCTGACCTACAACCGCCACGCCGCCGCGGAAATCCGCGAACGGCTGCGGCTCCTGATCGGGGACGATGCCGCGCCGGTGACCGTCTCGACCTGCCACGCGCTGGCGATGCGGCTGCTGGGCGTCAGTTTTGCCGGAAAGTCCGAGGCGGACGCCGCGCGCGATTTTGATGGAATCGTCATGGAGGCGGTGCGTCAGCTTACGGGCGAGGGTCTGTCGAAACCCGAAGCCGAGGCGCTGCGCGACACGTTGATCCAGGGGTATCGCTGGATCCTCGTGGACGAATACCAGGACATAGGCCCCGAGGAATACGCCCTGATATCCGCCGTGGCGGGCCGGTCGCTGGACGACCCCGACCTGAAGCTGAGTCTGTTCGCTGTGGGCGACGACGATCAGAACATCTATGCCTTTGCCGGGGCCTCGATCGAGTTCATCCGGCGCTTCGAGCGGGACTATGCCGCCAGGCCGACATTCCTGATCGAGAACTACCGCGCGACCCGGCACCTGATCGACGCGGCCAACCGGGTGATCGCCCCGGCGCGCAACCGGATGAAGGCCGGGCATGACATCCGCATCAACGAGGCGCGCCGGGCGGATCCGGCCGGGGGCGAACTGGCCGAACTGGACCCGGTGGCGCGGGGCCGGGTTCAGGTGCTGGAAGCGGAGAACGAGCGGGCGCAGGCCGTGGCCGCCGTGGACGAGTTGTGGCGCCTGTCGCAGATCCTGCCCGACTGGGCATGGAACCGGACCGCGATCGTCGCCCGCGAATGGCGGCTCTTGCAGCCGGTGCGCTCCTATGCCGAGGCCAGGGGGATCCCGGTCGAACTTGCCAGCGACGACGCGCCGACCCTCTGGCGGCTGCGCGAGATGCAGGATCTGGTGGCCGGAATCAGGGCGCGCGGCGGCGATCTTCTGTCGCTGGGCGATCTTGTCGAACTGCATAACCGGCTTCCGCGCAACAGGTGGTCGGACCTCATCATGCAGGGCCTGCTGGCACTGAACCGCGAACTGGCCAACAAGGCCGCGCCCGCGCAGGACATCGTGGAATGGCTGGCCGAATGGTCTCGCGAGATGCGCGGGCTTCAACGGAGCCTGATGCTGCTGACCGCGCACCGGGCCAAGGGGCTGGAATTCGATCATGTGGTTGCCCTCGATGGCGGGTGGACGCGCGGATCCAGGGGCGAGGACGCGGACGCGCCGCGACGGCTGTTCTACGTGGCGATGACGCGGGCAAGGAAGAGTTTCGCGGCGCTGACCCTTGGTCGGCATCCGTTCCTCGATACCGCCGAGAATCCCGACCTGCTGGTTCGCCGCCCCGAGGTGGCGCCCGCCGCGCTGGCGCTCTGCGGCAAGCGATACGAGGCGACGAACCCCCGGCATGTGGACCTGTCCTTTCCGGGCCGGTTGCGCGAGGGCTCCCCGTCCCTGAAGGCCATCCAGAGTGCGAAAGTCGGCGATTCTGTCGCGCTCATGGCCGAGGACGGGCGGTGGGTGATCCGGAACGCCGAAGGCGTCCTGATCGGCCGCATGTCCCGCGCCTATGCGCCGCCCGATGGCGCGATGTTCCTGACCGGCGAGGTCG
Source organism: Paracoccaceae bacterium (assembly GCA_027000645.1). Lineage (GTDB taxonomy): Bacteria > Pseudomonadota > Alphaproteobacteria > Rhodobacterales > Rhodobacteraceae > Jhaorihella. The sequence goes on from JALTNO010000030.1 coordinate 7,284, forward strand.
GCGCGGTCCTGCGCTGGCGGAAATCGGATTCGGCGGAAGAGTTCCACCACACGATCCGGCGCGAGGAATGGGACGTGATCCTGCCCGAGTTCGTGTTTCGGCCGTGACGGGCAGGGCAGGGCATGCCCGATACGCCAGGCTCGATCCGGATATCCCAACCAGCCTGCACGCCCGCCGCACGCTGAACTGGCACTCTGCCATCGGCTCCCTCACAGTGTCCCGGCGGTGTGCAGGCGTCAGGAGTTTTTGCCGGCAGCGCCTTGAGACCCGCGCTATCCAGCATCGCGTCCGCCAGCAGACGCTTCAGTTCGGCGTTCTCCGCCTCGAGATCCTTCAGGCGGCGCAGTTCGCTGATCTGCATGCCGCCGTACCGGCTCCTCCATTTGTATTCTTAACCTTCTTGCCTGACAAAAGACATGACGGTTTCGATTGGTCTGCGGCCCATGTTTCTGTATCCCAGATGCGGCCGTTCGGTATTGTAATGCACCAACCATGCGTCGAGATCGGCCTGCAGCGCTTCGACGCTGTCGTAGAAGGTCTCGCGCATCTTCACCCGGAAGAACTCGTCCAGCACGGTGCGGTTGAAGCGCTCGACGAAGCCGTTGGTTTTTGGTGAACGGACCCTTGTGCGGCGGTGTTCAATGTCATTGAGCTCGAGATAGAGTTCGTAAGGGTGCTTCTCGGTTCCACAGAA
>JALTNO010000031.1 GCA_027000645.1 Paracoccaceae bacterium
GAGCAGAGCGTCACTACCGAAACCGGCCCCGTACGAAGCTACATCCGGGCGCGAAAGGATGACGAGCTTAGCACATGGGATATCCTGATCCCGAGTCTGGCGTCCGGTGAACCTGATCGTTCGCTCGTCCGAGCGCACCAGCTGCCACTTCAGCGCCTGCGGCAGTTCGGTCTCCTGCCCGCGGGTAAGTTCCATGACCTCGCCCTGACCATTGCCGACCAGCTGGTCCGGGGCGATGGTCATGGCAGCGGCCCTCCCCCGCTTGCGGAACACGATCTTCCCGCCGCTTTCCACCGCATCGAAACCGAAATGGCGGGCCAGCACCGCGATCGAGGCACGCGGGCTCTCCAGCGCCGCGACGGTGAAGCCCGGCACGATGTCGGAAAGCTCGGAGACATCCACGAGAGTGTCATCAAGCCCTGCCGCCCGGCAGAGATCGCGTACCAGCGCGCCCAATGACACCTGCCCGAGGCGGCCGCCCATCCAGTGCCCCAGCCGCCAGTTGGCGGCGTCCGACCAGATATCCGCACGGGCCGGGAAATCCGGATATGGCCGGGCGTCCCAGGTCCAGAGCGCGGCCTCATTGATCTCGATCATCGGTTGGCCGGTGACAGTGGAGACCGGGTTCTTCGTGGCATCGCCCCAGTAGGAGAGCGTCGCTTCCACGTAAGATCTCTGCACCGCCTCGTCCGGCCAGCCGCGCGAGTAATACGGCAGGGCGCTTTCCGAGGATTTTGGGTCGTAGAAGACATTCGGCTGATTGGTACCCCGGTCGACCGCAGGGCAGCCGAACTCGGTGAAGCGGATCGGTTTGCTCTGCCCCGGGCACCGCGGCTGATGTCGTCAGGGAAGCGAACCTCATGGAACATGGGGATTTCCGATTTGTGATGTCTGATTTGTGATGTGGGAGGTCAGGGGAGCCGCAAATCGCAAACCAACGATCGCAATTCCAACATCAAAGCCCCCTGCGGCCCATGGCGACCGCGCGGGCAATGTCGGCTGCCACCTGGGCGCGCGACTGGCGGAAGCTCTCGGCGTCCCGGGTCTGGATGTTGATCGTGATGTTCGATGCACCCGCCGCCACCTCGCGGCGCGACAGCACCCGCTCGCCGCGCTGAAGGATCGCCGGGACCTCGTCCGGTCGCAGAAGGCCGGGGAAAAGGCCGTCAAGGCGGCGATGGCCGAGGCCGGGGGTGAGTTGAAACAGGCCTGGCGCCGGCAGATCGCACAAGCCGGGCTCGGCCACCGCCTGCCACGCACGATCCGAAACCGCACCTATCCGCAGAAGAGCGACAGCCTCGATGCCGCCGCCTTCGTCTGGTCGAACGCCCCCGAGATCGTCGGCGCGCATAACCGCGGCGTCTTGATCCGCTCGAAGGCAGGCTTATGGCTGGCGATCCCGCTGCCCGCCGCCGGGAAGGGCCGTGGCGGAGCACGCTTGACCCCGGCGGAATGGGAAAAACGCCGCGGCCTGCGCCTGCGCTTCGTCTATCGCCGGCGTGGCCCCAGCCTGCTCGTCGCCGACGGGCGGCTCAACACACGCGGTCTCGGCATGGCGTCGCGCTCCAAGTCCGGCCGCGGCCGCGCCACGGTGCCGATCTTCCTGCTGGTCCCGCAGGTCAGACTGCGCAAGCGGCTCGATCTGGCGCGGGATGAGGAGAAGGTGGCCGGCAAGGTGCCGCGGCTGGTCGTCGAAAAATGGTGGGACTGAAGATCCCGGCCTTCAGGCCCTCGCCTCGTTCCCGGCCGGTTTCGTGTTGTTCCGTCCCCTGCGTCGCGGTTCCTCGGTCTCGCCAAGCCCTTCCAGGCTCACCGGTTCCTTGCCGGGAAACTCGACCATCAGCTTCAGATTGCCGCCCATCGCGCGCACGTAGCTGCGGAGCGTCGAAAGCAGAAGATCGCTCTGGCGCTCGTATTTCGCCACGGTCGCCTGCTGGACGCCGAGCGTTCTGGCAAGCTGCACCTGGGTCAGTTCCTTGGCCTTGCGCAGTTCCCTGAGCGTCAGATACTCGCCGTGCAGGCGGTCGGCCTCGGCTTCGATGCGCGCGCGGCGCTCGGGGGTGAGGGTCGCCAGCTTTTCCTGAAGGCTCCGTGCCATGGTCGTCATCCTTTCCTCTTCGCCAGATGGCGGTCGAACCGTTCATCGGCCCGGGCGATCAGCCGCTTGTAGAAGCGCTTTTCGCTGCCACCCGACTTGTCCCCGCCCACAAGCAGGATCGCCTGCCGGTCGGGGTCGAACGCAAAGGCGATGCGCCACACGCCACCGGCGGCATTGCAGCGCAGTTCCTTCATGTTTGCATGGCGAGACCCGGTCAGGGTGTCGGCATGCGGCCGCCCGAGCGATGGCCCCTCGCGCTCGAGAAGCAGCACCCGGGCAAGGATCGCGTCCTGCACCGCCTCGTCGAGCGCGTCGAATTCGGGTTCGAACTCATCGGCGAAGAAAACGGTCCAGGGCATTCGGTCCTCATGTCTTGAAAGCTATATAGCCTCAAGGCACTATCAATTCAATAACCACGCTTGTGGCAACCATCCATGCCCACCCCCCGCGAAAACATCCTGCAGGCGCTGCTTGCGGCGCTGCAAACCATCCCCGGTTCCACCGTCCTGCGCGGCGAGGTGCTGCCGGAACGCGTGCCGAGCGAGGGCTTGCTGATCCTGCGCGATGGCGAACCGGGCGAACCCGAAGCGACGCTCTCGCCGCTTGCGTACCATTACCAGCACCGCGCCGAAATCGAGGCGGTGGTTCAGGGTGCGGGCCGTGGACCTTGGCCATGGAGTGCGGGTGCAGCTGCGGCCCCTGACCACCGCGCTCATGGTGGCGGCTCGGGGCGACCCGGCGGTGCAGGCGCTGGGCGAGGAGGCCGGCGACGAGGAAAGCGCGCTGGCGTTCGCAAAGGCGCTGGCTCGGGTCGCGATCCTCGACTGGGAGGGCGTGGGCGACGCCGACGGCAAGCCCATCGAGCCGAACCCGGAAGCCATTGACGCACTTCTGGACCTCTGGCCGCTCTTCGAGGCGTTCCAGACCGGCTATGTCGCGAAGGGCCTGCTGCTGGAGCAGGAAAAAAACGTCTCACCGCCCTTGCCGACTGGGTCTTCGGCGGGGGCGATGGGTACTGCCAAGCCTGTCCGCTAACATGCCCCGACTGCCCGCAACGACTGAATGCGCCGCAGACGAATGAGGGCGTGCAGGTCTGGGACCTGGTGGGGCGCCTGGGTGGGCAGTTGCGCGTGACCCCCTCGGGCGGCATCATAGGCTGGGACATGGGCGCGGCGCTGGCTATGGCGCGGGCGCTGGGTGTGCCGGGCGTCGTGGTGGCCGAACTGATGCCGGCCATCGAGGCGGCGATGGTGGCAAAGCTGAACGAACAGTTCGCCTCAGGCAACCTTGAGCGGGGTGATGTCTGACACATCCACCTGTTCGCGGGCTCTGGCCAGATCCCAGGCCCGCTGCAGGTTCAGCCAGTATTCCGGCGTGGTTCCGAAGAACCTTGCCAGCCGCATGGCGGTGTCGGCGGAAACCCCGGTCTGGCCCTTGACCAGCCGCTCGATCCGGGTGCGCGGCACGTGCAACTCCCGGGCCAGTGCTATCGCGCTCATGCCGAGCGGCGTGAGATACAGTTCCTTGAGCACATCACCCGGGTGCGACGGGTCTTGCAACATGGTCATCACGTTTCCTTTCCCGTGGGCCATCAATGATAGTCCACGATCTCGACATCGGCCGGGCCTTCGTCGGTCCAGCGAAAGCAGATGCGCCACTGGTCGTTGATCCTGACCGAATGCTGCCCGGCGCGGTCGCCCTTCAGTTCCTCGAGATGGTTGCCCGGGGGAAACCGCAGGTCCTCGAGAACGACGGCTGCATCCAGCGCCGACAGCATGGCGCGTGTCCGCTTCACCAGCGTGGCGGGAAAGCCCTTGCCGTATTTGCCGCGCATGGCGTTCGCGGCCAGCTTTCCCTTCACGCTGATGATCATGGCCGAACATGTATCATATTGTGATACATGTTGCAAGAGAACACTGGCACCGTGCGGTGCCGCAACATCGGGTTGACACGAAATGGCGGAAAAACGCGTCTCCGTCCGCCTCGCGGCGGTGGGTGGCAAGCAGGTGCGGGCTGAGCTCGAGGGTATCGGCGAGGCGGGCAAGCGCGGTTTCGGCAAGGCTTCGCGCGAGATGGAGATCGCCAATGCGCGGCTGGCCAGGTTCGCGCGGCGTGCGAAGATCGCGGTCGGTATCATGGCAGCCGCGGCCGTCTCGGCCGGTGTGGCGATGGTGCGCTCCGGGCTGCAGGTGATTGATGAGCAGGCCAAACTCGCGGCCAGCCTCGGCACCACGACCGCCAGCCTGCAGGTGCTGGCGCGGGCGGCTGATCTGGCCGGGGTCTCGCAGGGCGAGGTCGAACAGGCCACCATCATGATGACCAGGAGCCTGTCCCAGGCCGCCCAGGGCACCGGGCCCGCGGTGAAGGCGCTCGAGCAGCTGCACCTGTCGGCCACCGATCTCGCCAGGCTGCCGATCGACGAGAAGCTGACGGCGATCCAGGACGCTATCCAGAAATACATCCCCGCCGCCGAACGCGCCGCCGTCGCCTCGCAGATCTTCGGCGCGCGCGCAGGCCTGATCTTCTCGCGCATCGACAGTGCCACCTTGCGGCAGGCCACGAAGGACGTACGCGACTTCGGCGTGGCGGTGTCCGAGCAGGACGCGGCGCAGATCCAGCGCACCAACGATGCGCTCTCGCGCATGGGGCTGCTGTGGCGCGGGATCACCAACCAGCTGGCCGTGGCGGCCGCCCCGGCGCTCGAGGCGATGGCGGATGCCTTTGCCGCCATTGGCAAGACGACCGGTCCGCTTGGGCGCGCGATCAGGGGGCTGTTCGAGCATATCGGCGAGCTCGCCACCATCGCCGCGACCTTCGCCGGGGTCATGGGCATCCGCCTCGTCGCCTCGCTCACCGCGGCGGCGCTGGGCGTGGGCAAGCTGGCGCTGTCGCTGAAGGTTCTGCGCGCCGCCATCATCCGCACCGGCATCGGCGCGCTCATCGTCGGGGCGGGCGAACTTATCTACTGGTTCGGGCGCCTCGTGAAGGAAGCGGGCGGGTTCGGCGCCGCACTCGGGCTTCTCAAGGACGTGGCGGTCGAGGTCTGGACCCGCATCGGCGACGGCGCCTGGAGCATCGTGCTGCGCATGCGCGCGGTCGCCAACCGCCTCAAGGCCGCCTGGTTCGACGCGCTCGCAGCGATGCAGGACAAGTGGGCGCGGTTTCTCAAGGTGATCTCCAGCGGGCTCTTCAAGGTGCCCGGGATGAAGGACGTCGCCATGGCGATCGGGCTGGACGCCGCCTTCGCCGGTCAGGCCGTGGATCAGCTGCGCAAGACGGCAGACGAGTTCCGCTTCTACGCCGGCAATCTCGGCAACCAGGCGGATATCCTTGCGGGCAACGTCACCCGGCCGCTCAAGTCCATGGCTGCCCTGCGCCAGGCGATGAAGGGGGCGGGCGAGGATGGCGCGGACGCGCTGGACCGGACCAGCGATGCCGCCGCGCGGCTGGCCACGCAGGTTACGCGGGCCGGTGGCGCGGCTGAGCGGGCGGCCGAGGTGGCGAAGTCGGCCTGGGAGACGGCGGCGCGTTCGCTCAAGGACTACGCCGCCAAGGCGATGGATCTCGGCAAGGGGCTCGGCGACACGCTGGCAAGCGCATTCTCGAGTGCCGAACAGGCCATCGGCGAGTTCGTGCGCACGGGCAAGCTGGACTTCCGGTCGCTGATCACCTCGATCCTGGCCGACATGGCAAAGCTGTCGGCGAGGCGCTTCATCCTCGGGCCGCTGGCGAACGCCCTGTCCGGCGCGTTGGGATCTTTGGGAGGCATCTTCGCGCCGGTGCTGCATTCCGGTGGAATTGCCGGAGGCGCAGCGCCCACCCGAATGGTTCCCGCTGCGGCCTTTGCCGGAGCACCGCGCATGCATTCCGGGGGATGGGCAGGTCACCTCGGCCTGCAGCATGGCGACCAGATCCGGGTCGAAGTCGATCTTCAGTTTCATGCCAGCACAAGTTCCAGGGACCAGAGTAACCGATCCCGATCCCGCTTCGGCTCGCCCTGGATGGTGAAGTTCTCGGCGCCGATGCTGATCCCATCCCCCGGCTTCGGGTTCTCAACGTGGATAAGCGATCCAACGCTCTTGGCCCACAGCAAACGGTCAAGGATGTGTTTAGCGATAATCCTGAGGTTCTGGCCGATTGTTCGCCCCGCTTCGGCCACCTCCAAAGCCAGGCAACTCAGCATCACGGATGCGGGCATACGCCCGTCCCGATCGGCCCACCGGATGTTGCGGTTCCGTTTAATCAGTTGAAGCGCCACCGTGACTGCGGATTTCCCGCCGACGACGGTGGAATGAGCCGGTACTGGTAGCGAGTCGGCGTCCTTCTGCATGGCGACCAAACCAAGGTCGGCTTTGAGTGCCCGACGGGCATATTCCCGCTGGAAGGACAGATCTACCGGGCACGTCGCGTTGTATTCCTCGGCGAACCCGAAGCTGTTGCTCAGTACCTTGTGGTCATAGCTGCGGGGCTCTTCGGGCTTCGAATGGTAGATGTAGCTGCGACGCGGATCGAATTCGGTGATCAGTTCAGCGGGCGACAGGTCGATGTGCATTCCGTCTGCGTAAAGGACCGTCACACACCGCGTCTGACGCTCAACCATATCATGGTAACGCGAGCCCGGCTCCCCCCGCATCGCCTCATAGAGAAGCTCCAACGCCTGCCAAGGCGTCAGGCCCGAGGTGATCAACTCAACGATGATGTCGATGTCGAACCCCTCAAACCGAAACTTGGCCCGGATGGTTGCCCCGATGGCCACAGAGCCCTGCTGGTAGAAGAGGCGGACCTTCCCTTTCAGTGGGCTTCCGTCACGTTCCAGATGCTTCTCGATGGCCGCTTTACGCTCTGCCAGAAGCGCATGCATGCTCGGCGGAAGTTCGATCTTGATGGCCACAGCGGCCAACATCTGCTCAGAAATACTGTCCCACGGAGCGGCTGGTGTTCCCAGGTGTCTTTTCATGCTCGGCCTCGTCGTTCCGTTTTGCCGCAGTTGACTGGCGTCCCGCGACGTGATTCAAGTGTTTCACTGGCTGGACAATACCTCGGCAGCAAGTGCCTGTCCAGTGCGTGAAACACTAATGCTAACCTGAGGTACACTTTGGAGGGCAAGCATGGATGTTCGAGAATTGGGAACCCTGCTAAGCAGGAAAAGAGGAAACCAAGGAATCAGAGCTGCAGCCAAGGAAATCGGTATCAGCCCGTCAACCCTATCGCGGATTGAGAAAGGGCATGTGCCTGACGTTGGCACGCTGGAAAAAGTGTGCGCTTGGTTGGAAGAAGAACCATCCAAGTTCACGGGAGTTGGAAACCTTCAGATCGCCTTCAAGAACAAGAAAGCTGTACCAACGAAGACCGCCAAATCATTGGCAAGCCTGATTGAGGCTGCTTCAAAGCAGTTCGCCGATGAGGTCGATGCAAGGGGGCATTAGTTGGCTTTTCGTCGCGGGTTCAAATCGCAGTGCGAGAGACGGTCGGTCGAGTTTCGCAAGCAGCTTGGCTTAACACCAACCGATCCAATGTCGGCAGATCAACTTGCTGATCACCTCGGCGTCACGGTGTGGTCAGTTCACGATGTTGAAGGCCTCAATTCCGAAGACCTTGCCACGTTATGCGAAGAAGCCGACGAATCCTGGTCGGCATTGACGATGCGAATCGGCACCGAAAACCTTGTGATCTACAAGCCGGTTTCGTCACGGGGAAGACGGAACAACGTCATCATGCATGAACTGGCTCACATCATTCTGGGGCATGATCTAGCTGAAGCCTGCATTATGGAAGACGGCTCGTTGGTCCCTGGGAATTATTGTCAAGACCAAGAAGACGAAGCCGATTGGCTGGCCGGAACACTCCTGCTTCCGAGACCCGCACTAATGT
>JALTNO010000032.1 GCA_027000645.1 Paracoccaceae bacterium
CCCGCTACTGGGGCAGTGTCGGCGTGGTTGTCAGCCTCGAGCGGATGATGGCCGATGCCGATATCGCCGAGATGGCCGAGGGGCACAGGATCGCGATCCGCAGCCTCGATTCCGCCGGCCAGCCGCGCGAGACCGCCTATGGCGATGCGACGGTCTTCGAAAACGACCCGAAGCTTCTGACCCTGCGTCTTCCGTTCGGGTCGTGGCAGGTCGGCGCGGTGCCCGATGGCGGCTGGCCGACGGCGCCCAGGAACCCGTGGGAGAGCTGGCTGTGGGTGCTTGCGGTGACCGCCGTCTTCCTGTTGCTGATCCATTTCATCCGTCGGCTGACGATGCAGCGCGAAAACGCCCGCAGCCAGCTTGTCCGGGCCATCGAATCGATCCGCGACGGGTTCGTGATGTATGATGCCGAACAGCGGCTGGTGCTGTGCAACAACCGCTACCGCGAACTCTACGGCCTGCGGGAAAGGGAAACCCGGCCCGGGACCCGGCGCGTGGACATCGCCCGCACCATCCTGGCGCGCGGGATCATCGCGGGGGCCGAGGGGCAGGAGGAAAAGTGGCTTGCCCGGCGGTTCGAGGAACTCAAGCAGCCGACCCATGAAACCGAACACCGCCACGTCGACGGCCGCTGGCTGCGGCTGTCCGACGTGCGGATGCCCGACGGTTACTCGGTCGGCCTGCGCACCGACATCACCGAACTCAAGGAGGCCCTGATCCGGGCCGAGGAGGCAAGCCGCGCCAAGTCCGAGTTTCTCAGCACGGTGAGCCACGAGCTGCGCACGCCGTTGACCTCGATCAAGGGTGGGGTGGGGCTGGTGCTCAGCGGCAAGCTGGGGAAAATCCCCGACAAGGCCCGCGACTTCCTGCAGATCGCCTGCAACAACAGCGACCGGCTGACCGGCATCGTCAACGACATTCTCGACATGCAGAAGATCGAGGCCGGGCGCATCGACTACCGGTTCGAGCCGCTGGACGTGGGCGAGATGGTCGAACAGGCGGTTGCGGCCAACCTGTCCTATGCCGAGCGTTTCAACGTCACCTACGTGGTCGAGTCGATTACCGGCCCCCGCGCCGTCATCCGCGCCGACCGCAACCGCTTTCTCCAGATCATGGACAACCTGCTTTCCAACGCCGCGAAGTTTTCGCTTCCCGGCGGTCGGGTCGAGGTGAGCCTTGCCGTCGAGGACGGGCAATGCCGGGTCTCGGTGCGCGACCACGGCCGCGGCATCGCGCCCGAAGATCACGACAAGCTGTTCAGCGCGTTTTCGCAGATCGATTCCTCCGACACCCGCGAAAAGGAAGGCAGCGGCCTGGGACTTGCCATCTGCAAGCGGCTGGTCGAGGAAATGGGCGGCCGGATCGGGCTGAAGAGCGCGCCCGGCAAGGGCAGCGAGTTCTTCGTCATCTTCCCGGTTCTGGAGGAAGCCGCGTCAATCGGCTGATGCAGCGGCCCCGGTTGCGCGGTCGCACCGACGGGCGATGCGCGGCGATCTGCCCGATGCCGCAAAAATACTCCTGATCTTTCCACATTTTCGTCTCAAAGACCCGGAAAACTCCGCCCTCGGGGCCGGCTTCACGGCCACCGGATTTCAAGCCAGAAAGGCAAGACCCGTGTTTGTTTCAGTCGTCGTGCCCTGCATGAATGAGGAAGAGTCGATCCCGGCTCTTGTCGATCGTCTGGCCGAGGCGATCCGGCCATGGGCCGACCGGGCCGAGATCATCCTCGTGGATGACGGCTCGACCGACGGGACATGGGAGGCAATCCGCAAGGCGCGCAAGCGGGTGCCGCAACTGGTGGGCCTGCGCCTGTCGGCCAATCGCGGGCACCAGGTGGCGCTGACCGCGGGGCTCGAGGCCGCGCGCGGCGCGCGCATCTTCATGCTGGACGCCGATCTGCAGGACCCGCCCGAACTGCTGGGCGAGATGATGGCGATGATGGACCGGGGCTATGACGTGGTCTATGGGCGCCGCGCCCGGCGGCAGGGCGAAACCCTGTTCAAGAAGGCCTCGGCCTTTGCCTTCTACCGGTTTCTCAACGCGCTCTCGGACGTTGCGATACCGCCCGATACCGGCGATTTTCGGCTGGTGAGCCGGCGGGCGCTGGATGCCGTCCTGTCGATGCCCGAGCGCGCCCGCTTCCTGCGCGGCATGTTCGCCTGGGCGGGTTTTCGCCAGATCGGGCTGGAATATGTCCGCGCCCCGCGCGCGGCCGGCGAAACCAAGTACCCGCTGCGTGCCATGCTGCGGCTGGCCACCGACGCGCTGACCGGGTTTTCCACGAAACCGCTGCGCTTTGCCACGCGGCTGAGCTTTGCCAGCCTGTTCGTCACCTTCCTGATGGCGGTCTACGTGTTCGGATCGCTGATCCTCTACCAGACCGCGCCCGGCTGGGCCTCGGTAGTGCTGGCGGTGAGCTTCTTCGCCGCGATACAGCTGCTGACGCTGGGCATACTGGGGGAATATGTCGGCCGGCTTTACATCGAAACCAAACGGCGCCCGCTCTATTTCGTGTCCGAAGAGGCGCGCGGGCCCGAGATCGTCTCTTCTTCTTCTTCCAACCGGGAACATTTCAAGGAAATTGCATGAAAACCCTGATTGAACTTCGTGTCTTCCGCTTTGCCCTCGTCGGGGGGCTGGTCGCGGTCATCTACGTTTCGCTCTATCTGGCGTTCCTGCAACTGGGTCTGTCGCGCACGCTGGCCAACGGCGCAGCCTTCGGGCTGGCGGTGGTGACGCAGTATCTGGGCCAGACGCTGTTCACCTTTCGCCGTTCGCTGTCCGAGGCCGGCCAGATCGCGCGGTTCGTCACCATGATCGGGTTCGGCTTTCTCACTTCGGCGCTGGTGACCGGATGGATCGGCCCGGCGGCCAGCGCGCCGGAATGGGCGGCGGCGGCAGCGGTGGCCGTGATCCTGCCGGTGCAGAACTATCTTCTGATGCGGCTGTGGGTCTATGCCGAAGCCCTTGAGGCCACGGAGAACTGAATGCCCGCCCCCTTGCCGGACATGGCGCGATGACGGTGCTTGCCCAACCGTGGCGGCAGGCCCCCTTCGCGGCGACCTTCGGGCTGGTGGTGCTGGTGCTTGCGCTGGCATCGCTGCCCAACCTGCTGGACCCGATGGTGCGGCATGACGATTTCCCGGCCCTGCTGGCGGACCCGGCGGGATACTATGTCAAGACGCTGCATGAAGGCCGCTGGCTGAACTATCTGTGGCACATGCGCGGCTTCGTCACGCCGGCATGGCTCAACTTCGCGCTGTACCAGGCGCTGTGGGCGGGTTTTGCGACCGGACTTGCGCTGGCCGCGCTGGGGCGCGAGGCGCCGCGGGGGCAGGTTCTGGCGCTGGCGTTGATGATCGTCGTGGCGCCGCAGGCGACGCTGATCTCGCTGTGGTTCAACACGCTGACGCCGGGCATGGTGCTGGTGGCGGTCTTCGCGGCTCTGGCCACGCGGATGCGCCCGGGCACCATGCGCCGGCTTCTGGTCCTGTTCGTGCCGGCCACGCTGATGTCCTACACGATGTATCCCCTCTACTTGCTGGTCGTCTGCCTGGTCATGCAGGGGCAGCGCCGGTCATGGCGCGACCTGATCGGGCTGCATCTGTGGTTCGTGACCTGTTTCGCGCTGGGGCTGGTGCTGATCTGGTTCCTGAACTGGGCCGAGCACGGGGTGTTCGGCATTCCCATGGCCGAGTGGCGAAATCCGCAGCCGGCGCGGGATCTGGCGCAGGCGCTGGAAAACCTGCGAGCCTTCGGCGCCTTCCTGGAAAAATCCGCCCTTGTCGCAGCATATGACTTCGCCCCCATGGCGCTGTTCCTGGGTGCTGCCTTCGCCATCGGCCTGGGGGCGCTGGCGCGGCTCGATCCGTGGTCGGTGCCCTACCTGCTGTCGGGCCTGCTGGCGGGGCTGGGCCTGCTGGGAATGCAGGTGGTGGTGACCGGTGTCGAGGTCGCCCCGCGCACCACGCTGTTTGCCTGGTTGCTGCTGTCGGTGTCGCTGGTGCGTGCGGTCGCGCTGTCCGGCGGGCGGCATCCGCAATTCTCGCGCTGGATGCGCAATGCGGTCATCCTCGTGATCGCGGGCCATGCCCTGCAGACCGCCCGGCAATATGCGACCTATCGGCCGTGGCAGGCGCAGACCCGCGCGCTGGCCGCGGCGATCGGGCAGGGGCCCGAAAGGGTGCAGGTCTCGGGCTCCTATGCCGGGCTGCCCTCGGCGGCGCTGGCCGGCATCCAGGCGCCGCGCGGGCTGCGCCTGCGGCTGGTCTACCTGACCGGGCGCAGGGTCGTGCTGTGCGAGGAAACCCCGCCTGCATGCATCGCACCGCCGCAACGCGGTGCGGCGCCGGCGGTGGACAGGGTAGATGACGTGATCTTTCTGAACCTCCCCGCACCGGCCGGGGTGATGGCCGCATCCCGTCCGATCGCGCCGGCAGGCAGGGCCCGCCTCTGAACTCCGGGCGACGGCGGCGGCACGCCGCCCGTTCTTCCCCCCCCCCCGATCACCGATCCGTGAAGGCGCGGGCATCCATGCGCCCTTGAGCCTGTAATGGTTACAGTGTTTGAGTGGGCTCATCGGACCGGCAAGGAAGGCCTGAGCATGACGGAAACCTCTGCGGAAGAGCGCCCGGCTCTTTTCGACGACGCGGCTGGGCGCGAGCGCGGCAACTGGGTTCCCACGATCGGGAGCCTTGCGGGGGCGGTGGCGATGACGTCGTGCTGCATCCTGCCGCTGGTGCTGGTGAGTTTCGGCGTCGGCGGGGTGTGGATCGCGCAGCTTACGGCGCTCTACGCCTGGAAGTGGTACACCTTCGCCGCGGCCTCCGGGTTCATCGCCTGGGGGTTCTGGAAGCTGCACCGGAGCAATGCGGGCGACTGCCGCGACGGCGCCGCCTGCGCGCGGCCGGTGAACCGCCGGATCATGAAGGTTTCGCTGTGGCTGGCCACGGTCGTCACCGCGGTGGCAATGATATTTCCCTACGTCACCCCCTGGATCCTGAGCTATTGAGAAAGGCCACGACATGCAACGCACCGCAATGACGGTTATTGCCCTGCTTCTGGCAACCACCGCCACCGCCGCCGAGCGGCAGGCGAAGATCGAGGTGAGCGAACTTTTCTGCCCCTCCTGCCCGTATATCGCCGCCAAGGCGGTGAAATCGGTCGAAAGCGTCGAGATCCTGAAGGGCGATTACGATCAGGCCGCCCAGAAGGCCGTGTTTCTCGTCTCCTATGACGACGAGGTGACGAGTGCCGAGGACATCGCCGAAGCGCCGATGGAATACGGTTATCCGGGGCGGGTTCTCGATCCCGCGCCGGCATCGGGATCGTGATGCCGGAGGATGATACGGGCTCCATGGATGACGGGACATTGCTGCGGCGCGGCCTGATCGGCAGCGTGGTTGCCGCGATCTGCTGCTTCACGCCGCTCCTGGTGGTGGTGTTCGCCGGCGTCGGCCTCTCGGCGCTGGTGGGCTGGCTCGACTATGCGCTGTTTCCCCTCCTGTTCCTGTCGCTGGGGATCGTGGCCCACGCGCTGTGGCTGCGCGCGGGCCGACCGGGGCGCAGCCCGAAGATCGCCGTAACGGTGCTGGTCGTGATCTTGTCGGCGCTGCTGTTCTGGCTCGAATTCCGCTATGCGCTGCGCATTTCGGTGGCCGTGGCGCTGGCGGTGGCGGCCTGGGGGGCGTGGCTGAGCCAGGTGGCGCCGGCGCGGAGCGGGGACACGGCCGCATGAACGGTCTTGTCATCTATGCCTTTTCCGCCGGGGCGGTGGCGACCGTCAACCCCTGCGGCTTCGCCCTGCTGCCGGCGTGGTTCGCCCGGTCGATGGCGGCACACGCAGACCGGCCCGCAGCCGAGAGGCTGGGCCGCGCGGTCCTGTCCGGCGCGGTGGTTGCTGCCGGCTTCGTGACGGTGTTCGTGATTGCGGGCCTCCTGTTCGGGCTGTTCGAGGCGGGCGCTGCGTGGCTGGGAGAGGCGCTGCCCTGGGTCGGCCTTGCGCTCGGGATCGGGCTGGTGGTCATCGGTGCGGCATGGCTGCTGGATACGGACCTGCCGGGCCCGGCGGGAGCGGCCGGAGCCTGTCGGCGGGTGGATACGCGCCGTGGCGCCTATGGCTTCGGGCTGTCCTATGGCCTGGTGTCGATCTCGTGCACCTTGCCGGTGTTCACCTCGGTCGCGGGGCTGACCTTCCTGACCGACAGCGCCGTCTCGCCCGCGGGGATCGGGGCCTTCCTCGGCGGGGCGGCGGTCATGTTCCTTCTGGTGTCGGTGAGCGCCGCGACCGCCGGCTCCGGGCTCTCGCGCTTCGTGGCCGACCGGGCCGGCACCATTCGCCGGATCGCCGGCGGGCTGACCGTGCTGGCCGGGCTCTATATCGCGATCTACTGGGGACGGTTCCTGTTCGCCGCGCCCGCCTGGGCCGATGCGCTGGCCAATCGCGGTGCCGGCTGGGCCTCGGCGGCGCAGAACGCCGTGGCCTCCGGCCTGCCGGCGATCGTCGCGATCGGGACGGTCCTGCTCCTTGCCGTCGGCGCGGCATGGCTTGTCCGCCTGTCCGGACGATTGCGGACCGGCAATGCGAAAGAGCGGCAGGGCTGAGACGGGCCGGCCTGGAGCATGTCATGTCTCATCGCGTTTACCCCTGCCCGGGTCCCGCCGCGGCAGGGGCATATGCCCTCTGCCGCACACGGTGCCGGACCCCGTCAGACGCGACATGCCCTTGAAGACCGCCTCAACCCCCGTCGCGGGCCTTTTCGGCCTCGGTCCGCGAGGCCTGAACCTCCTGTATGCGCGCGGGCCAGGTGGAGCGGATGAAGGCGAGGATGTCGCGGATCTCCTTGTCGCTCAGGGTATCGCCGAAGGCGGGCATGCCGCTCTTGGCGTCGCCGGCGCCGATCTGCTTCAGCATCACCTCGCCGCCCAGCTTCACGTAATCGAACAGGAGCTTGTCGCCGTGATGCCAGGTATGGCCGGTTTCGTCATGCGGCGGCGCGGGGAAGATCCCGTCCGGGCCGGGGCTGCGCCAGTCATCCTGCCCCTCGAGATTGGCGCCGTGGCAGGAGGCGCAGTTTTCGGCATAGAGCGCCCGGCCGGCCTCGATGTCCGGCGGAGCCATGGCCAGCGTGTCCTCGGGCGAAGTCTTCGTCCAGAACAGCGCCGCGCCACCCGCGATCACGCCGGCGCCCAGGATGGCCCACAGGATTTTCTTGTCCATTTCTCGTTCCGTTCGTTTTCGCTGCCGCACCCGCTCGGTGGCCGGGTCGCCGGGGCAGCCGTTCATGGGAAGCGGGCCGCACCGGCAATCCGGCGCGCACCCCGGTTCAGAAAATGCCGTTCTCGCGTTGCAGTTCGCGGATATAGGCAACGATGGCCTTCACATCCGCCGCGGTCAGCCCCTCGATCGGAGGCATGTTGCCGAAGTTCCAGTGATGCGACTGGACCCCGTTCATCGCCGCGCTCAGGAAGGCCGATTCGCCATGATGGCCGGGCCGATAGGTCTGGTGCACCAGCGGCGGCGCGAACCCGGCCCGGCCGGCGGCATTCTGGCCGTGACAGCGGGCGCACTTGGCCTCGAACGCGGCCTTGCCGATCTTCGCCTTCGGGCTCAGCTCGGCCGGCAGCTTGACCTGGGCGATCGGGTCGCCCTCGGGGATGCCCGAAGTGTCCGGCGGCGTCATGTCCATGCCGCCCCCCGAGGGCTGGTTCGCATTGTACCACAATGCAGCAACGCCGGCGACGACGACGCTGCCGACGAGCAAGGTCAGTTTGTCCATGTTCTTCCCAATGTTTCTCCGGTTGCCGCCTTCGTGGTCCGAAGGTCGTGATGTTCGGATTCCGGGGCCGTGACCGGCATGGCGTGGCGGGAAAGGCCCGCATTTCTTCCGGTCATGTCCGCTCCGCATGTTGCCCGAAA
>JALTNO010000033.1 GCA_027000645.1 Paracoccaceae bacterium
TTCGGAAATTCTCCCCCGAAACAGATACCTGTTTTTCTGAGCCATATGAACACCTTAGTATGGGCTCAGAACTGCTCAACTGGAATAGACCCTTGGGGCAAGATGAAGGTGGGGGAGATCCGGCGGATCAGATCAGGCCGGCATGTTTCATAGCCGCGTCGATCGCTGCCTTGGTCGAATCTTCGAGCCCGGTGAGCGGCAGGCGCACCTCTTCGCTGCACAGGCCGAGTTTCGAGAGCGCGTATTTGGCGCCGGCAAGGCCGGGTTCGATGAAGATCGCCTCGTGCAGCGGCATCAGCCGGTCCTGGTATTCCAGCGCCCTGGCGTAGTCGCCGCCGAGGGTCGCGTTCTGGAATTCGGCGCACAGGCGCGGGGCCACGTTGGCGGTGACCGAGATGCAGCCCACGCCACCATGGGCGTTGAAGCCCAGTGCCGAGGCATCTTCGCCGGACAGCTGGATGAAGTCCGGTCCGCAGGCGGCGCGCTGCTTGCTGACGCGGGTGATGTCGCCGGTGGCGTCCTTGACCCCGATGATGCGCGGCAGCTTCGCCAGTTCGCCCATCGTGGCCGGGGTCATGTCGATCACCGACCGGCCGGGGATGTTGTAGATGATGATCGGCAGCTCGCAGCAGTCATGCAATGCGGTGAAGTGGGCGATCAGACCGCGCTGGGTCGGCTTGTTGTAGTAGGGCGTGACCACGAGTGCGGCGTCGGCGCCGACCCTGTGGGCGTGGCGCATGAAGCGGATTGCCTCGACCGTGTTGTTGGAGCCCGCGCCCGCGATCACCGGCACGCGGCCGGCGGCCGCCTTGACCACTTCTTCGATCACGGTTTCGTGTTCCTCATGCGTCAGCGTGGGGCTTTCACCGGTGGTGCCGACGGGGACAAGCGCCGCCGTGCCTTCGCCGATCTGCCACTCGACAAGGCGTTTGAGCGTTTCCAGGTCCAGCTCTCCGTTGCGAAACGGGGTGACGAGGGCGGTCATAGAGCCTTTGAACATGGGGCACGCTCCCTTTGCTTGGATTCTGACGGGCCGAAACCCGCCGGTTGACGCCGCCGGCCATTCAGGTGTTGATCCGGCCGCGGCAGGGCTTATCGTCAATGGCTCTAGCCTTGGTTGCCGTGGATTTGCAAGGGATGACGCGCAACATGTTTCGCGTGGTGGCGATGCTGGCCCTGGTGCTGGCGGTGTTGATTCGGCCGGCCGAGGCCGGCGTGGACCGTCTGAAACAGGCGCTGAGCGAGATGCGGAGCGGCAACTGGGAGGCCGCGCTGGCCATCGCCGGCCCGCGCGGATCGGTGGCGCGCGACATCATCGTGTGGCACTGGCTGCGGGCGGGCGAGGGATCGGCCGGCGATGCGCTCGTCTTTCTCGGCCGGCGCCCGGACTGGCCCGGCCTTGCCTGGCTGCGCCGCAAGAGCGAGGCCGCCTTTGAAGAAGAGCGCCCCGAGCGCATCCTTGCCTTCCATGACGGACACCCGCCGCAGACCGCGCAAGGCGCCTTGAACCTCGCCCGCGCCCTGATCGCGCAGGGGCGCGCCGGCGAGGCGCAGGCAGAGGTGGTTCTGGCCTGGCGGACGATGCCGATGGAGCCCGAGCTCCAGAAGGAATATCTGGCCGAGTTCGGCCGCCTTCTGAAACCGCACCACTGGGCGCGGCTCGACCGGATGCTGTGGGACGGAAAGCTGGCCAGTGCGCGGCAGATGCTGCCTCTTGTCGATCCCGGCCGCAGGGCGCTGGCCGAGGCGCGCATTGCGCTGGCGGAAATGAAACCGGGGGTGGATGCGCGGATCAAGGCGGTGCCGGCGGCATTGGCGGACGATCCGGGACTTGCTTGGGCGCGTTTCACCTGGCGCGACCGCAAGGGGCTGGACGACAGCGCGATAAAGCTGCTGCTCGACCGCAGCCAGAGCGCCGAGCGGCTGGGCGAGCCGGCAAAGTGGGCCGGACGGCGGCGGAACCTGGCGCGCCAGGAGATGCGCGAGGGCGACCCCCGGCGTGCCTACCGGATTGCCGCGCTGCACCGCCTGAGCCCGGAGGATGGCTATGCCTATGCCGATCTGGAGTGGCTTGCCGGCTATATCGCCCTGCGCAAGCTGCGCGATCCGGCAACGGCGGTGAAGCATTTTCGCCGGTTCGACGCGGTGGTGGCCTCGCCCATTTCCAAGGGGCGGGCGGGGTACTGGCTTGGCCGCGCCTACGAGGCGATGGGAAAGACCGACGAGGCCCATCGCGCCTTTGACATGGCCGCGCGTTACCAGACATCCTTTTACGGGCTGCTTGCGGCCGAGCGGATCGGGCGCCGGTTCGATCCTGCCCTTGCCCGCCCGGGGCTTGCCCCGGACTGGCGCAATGCGCCCTTTCTGAAGTCCAGCGTGGCTCAGGCCGGGCTGCTGCTGGCCGCGGCCGGGGAACCGGCTCTTGCCGCGCGGTTCTTCACCCATCTGGTCGATACGCTCGATTCGCCGCAGATCGCCCAGCTGGCGCAGATGGCAATCGACCTGCGCCAGCCCCATGTCGCGCTGATGATCGCCAAACGCGCGGCTCGACGTGGAATGGTGCTGCCGGCGGCCTACTACCCGATGCACCCGGTGGCCGATCTCGATCTGCCCATGGCGAAGGAAATGACCCTTGCCATCGCGCGCAGGGAGAGCGAGTTCAATCCGAAGGTCGTCAGCGGCGCGGGCGCGCGCGGGCTGATGCAGGTGATGCCGGGAACGGCCAAACGGGTGGCCGCGGAACTGGGCATCCTGCGCGGCCACCGCACCGACCGCCTGACCGGAGAGTGGCGCTACAATGCCCGGCTGGGGGCGCAATATCTTGCCGGCCTCGCCGCCGAGTTCGGCGGCAACGTGGTGCTGATGTCGGCGGGCTACAATGCCGGGCCGGGGCGGCCGCGGCAATGGATCGCGGATTTCGGCGACCCGCGCGCGCGACAGGTGGACATAGTGGACTGGATCGAAAGCATCCCCTTCAACGAAACCCGCAACTACGTCATGCGGGTGGCCGAAAGCCTGCCCGTCTATCGCGCGCGGCTGGGCAAGCCGGCCCTGCCGATCCCGTTCTCGCAGGAGCTGAAGGGCTCAACCCTGGCGGCGTTCGCGCCATAGGGTGAACAGGCCGGCGGCGATCACCAGCGCCGCCCCCAGCACCACGTTGGTGCGCAGCGTTTCTCCGAACACGGCGAGGCCGAGGATCGACGCCCAGACCAGGTGGAAATAGGCAAAGGGCTGCACGGCGCTGGCCTCGGCCATCTCGTAGCACTTGATCAGCAGCCAGTGGCCGAACGCGCCGCTTACGCACAGGAGCGCCATCCAGCCCCAGTCGGCGGCGCGCATCGGTTCCCAGAAGAAGATGCCGATGGCGGTCATCACCACGGCGCCCGTGGTTCCGGTCCAGAAGAAGCTGGTGGCCGTCGTGTCGCGGCGCGCCACATAGCGGGTCAGAAGGCCGTAGAGCGCGAACATGAACGCCGAGATCAGCGGGATGATCGCCGCCGGGTTGAACACGCCGCTGCCGGGCCTGAGGATGATCAGCACTCCGACGAACCCCACCCCGATGGCTGCCCAGCGCCGCCAGCCCACCGCCTCGCCCAGGACCGGGCCGCTCAGCGCCGCGACCAGCAGCGGATAGGAAATGAACACTGCAAGACTGTCGATCAGGCCCAGAAGGGTGAACCCGTAGACGGCAACGCCGATCTCGGCCGCCAGCAGCACCCCGCGAAAGGCCTGGACGAAGGGCTGGGTGGTGCGCGCCGCCGCCCGCAACCCGCCCGGAGAGCGTGCCGCAAGCGCAATCACGAAAGCGGCGAAGAACCAGTAGCGGATCATCACCACCATCCAGGTGTTGTAGGTCCCGGCCAGGTGGCGCGAAATCCCGTCCTGAAGTGCGAACACGATCGTTGCCGCAATCATCAGCGCGATACCCGCGGGCACGTTGTTGCGTTGCGCGACCGCCTCCTGCCTCATGCCAGAACCGCCCGCGTCATGTGCCGCTTGCGCCCGTATCCGGGGATCCGTTCGACGCGAAAGCCCGCCGCCCCGAGGGCGCGCCGCACATGGCCCGCGGCGGTATAGCTGGCAACGGTTCCTCCGGGGCAGGTATGGCGGGCGACCTCGGCCAGAAGCGCGCTTTCCCACAGCTCCGGGTTTCGCGCCGGGGCGAAGCCGTCCAGAAACCACGCATCGGCCCGGCCCTGCCATGCGGGAAGGCTGCGCCGGGCATCGCCTTCGATCACGCAAAGCCGCAGGCTGCCCAGATCGGCCGTGCCGCCCTGCCAGCGGTCGAGAAACCGCGCGGCCCATGGGGCAAGTTCGGGGAAGGCGGCCAGCGCGCGGCGCATGTCGCCGGGCGCCATCGGGAAAGCCTCGAAGCTGGTGAAGCGCAGCGGCCCGTCGATCCCG
Organism: Paracoccaceae bacterium; assembly: GCA_027000645.1. Taxonomy (GTDB): domain Bacteria; phylum Pseudomonadota; class Alphaproteobacteria; order Rhodobacterales; family Rhodobacteraceae; genus Jhaorihella. The sequence goes on from JALTNO010000033.1 coordinate 4,405, forward strand.
GCCTGCTCCCACGCGGCCCAGGCAGCCAGCATGTTCAGCCCGGTGCCGAAGCCCAGCTCGGCGATATGGAACCCCGGCCTGAAGCGCGCGGGCAGGTCGTTTCCGCCCAGGAACACGTGCCGGGTCTCGGCCAGCCCGTCGGCAAGCGAGAAATACGGATCGTCGAAGCGGGCCGAGACCGGCACCCGCCCGTTTCTCCAACTCAGTTCCGCGCTCTGGCCAGTCATGACCCGATCCCTTACACCCGTTGCATCTGTGGACAAGGACGGAGGCCTTGGCAATGGCCGATGTGACGATTCGCGGCGCCGGCATCTTCGGGCTTTCGATCGCCTGGGAATGCGCCCGGCGCGGGGCGCGCGTGCAGGTTGTGGATCCTGCCGGCCCCGGTGCGGGGTGTTCCGGTGGGCTTGTGGGGGCCCTGGCCCCGCATGTGCCCGAGAACTGGAACGACAAGAAGGCCTTTCAGTTCGAAAGCCTGATCATGGCCGAATCCTTCTGGGCGGGCGTCACCGAGGCGGGCGGCGTGCCGGCCGGCTACGCGCGCACCGGGCGGCTTCAGCCCATCGCGGACGAGCGCGCGCTGGAGCTTGCCCGCAGGCGCGAGGAAACCGCCCGCGCGCTGTGGCGGGGCCTGGCGGCGTGGCGCGTGCGCCCGGCCGGGAATCTGGGCCCCTGGACACCGCCCAGCGGCACCGGGCTGGTCATTCACGACACGCTCAGCGCCCGGATGTCCCCCCGCCGCGCCTGCGCGGCGCTGGTCGCGGCGCTGGCGGTTCGCGGCATCGAGGTGGTGAAACAGGCCCCCGACAAGGGACAGGTGATCCATGCCACCGGCATGGCCGGCCTGGAGGAACTGAACCGCGCCTTCGGGCGAAGCATCGGCAGCGGGGTCAAGGGGCAGGCCGCGCTGCTGCGCTTTCACGCGGACGAGGATGCGCCGCAGATCTTCGCCGATTCGGTCCATATCGTGCCCCATGCGGATGGCACGGTGGCCGTGGGTTCGACCAGCGAACGCGATTACGACGACCCGCAGACCACCGATTCCCGGCTGGACGACGTGATCGCGCGGGCGGTGGCCATCATGCCCGTGCTGCACGGCACCGAGGTGGTCGAACGCTGGGCCGGAATCCGCCCGCGAGCCAGATCGCGGGCGCCGATGCTGGGACGGCATCCGCTTCACCGCGGGCAGTTCATCGCCAACGGAGGCTTCAAGATCGGGTTCGGAATGGCCCCCAGGGTGGCACAGGTCATGGCCGATCTGGTACTGGAAGGCCGCGACGCGATCCCCGAGGGGTTCCGGCCCGAAGCGTCGCTCTGAGCCTTTCCACCCGCCGGCATTCGCTCAGGACAGGGCCGCGAGAAGATCCATCACCGTCACCTCGTCGAACTGGACATGGGCGATCATGGCCGCCTCGGCCTCGTCCCGGCGGTGTGCGGTAATGAGAGCGGCGATTTCCCGGTGCTCGCGCGCCGAGGTCGCGATGGCGCCGGGATAGCGGTATCGCGCCCGGTAATAGGCCATCAGCTTGCGCGCGTTCATCTTGATCATGTCCACCAGAAACGGGTTGCCCGAGCTCAGCGCCACGACCTCGTGAAAGCGCAGGTTGAGCTGGTAGTACCCGGCCGGGTCGGCATCCCCCTTTTCGCGCGCATGTTCCTCGCATGCCGCGACGGCCTGTTCCAGATCGCGTGCATTCTGCGCCGACAACCGGCGCGCGGCCAGGCCGGCCGCCTGTCCCTCGAGATTCGCGTGCACCTCGAGAATGGCCAGGAATTCCTCGAGCGTCGGCTTGAACACGACCGCGCCCTTGCGCGGCAGCCGGCGAATCAGCCCGGCCGCCTCCAGCTGAATGAAGACTTCGCGCACCGGCGTTCGCGAAACACCGTGCCTTTCGGTCAACCGCGCCTCCTCGATCACGTCGCCGGGGTTGAGGCGTCCGGCGTCGATGTCCCGCAGAATCGCGTTCAGAACGAGTTCCGTCTGACCTGCCATGTCTTCCCAAGCTCCGCTTTTCGCCGCAAGGTAAGCCGGGCGGGAGTATCGCGCAAACACTCCCGCACCGGGGCCGGGCATCCGTGTCGCACGCCCCGAGGGAGGTTCGACCGATGCGTCGCGTTACATCAATCTCGAAAATCCAGGATTCACGTTACATTTCTCTTGCCGCGAATCAGCTTCGAGGTTATTCAACCGACCATTCGGTCGCTTATTGGCGCGCGAACAGGAGGGAGATTTCACCGAAATGGACGCATTCATCTGCGATGCGCAACGCACGCCCATCGGGCGCTATGGCGGCGCCCTGTCGTCGGTCCGCACGGACGATCTGGCCGCCATCCCCATTGCCGCGCTGGTTCGGCGCAACGGCGATGTGGATTGGGAACGCCTGGACGACGTGGTTTATGGCGATGCCAACCAGGCGGGCGAGGACAACCGCAACGTGGCCCGCATGGCCGCACTTCTGGCCGGGCTGCCGGTGAGCGTGCCGGGCACGACCGTCAACCGCCTTTGCGCTTCGGGGCTGGATGCGGTCGGTTCGGTCGCCCGCGCGATCCGGGCCGGCGACTACGACATGGCGATTGCCGGCGGGGTCGAAAGCATGAGCCGCGCGCCCTTCGTCATGCCCAAGGCGGAGGCCCCGTTTTCGCGCTCGAACGCGGTTTACGACACCACCATCGGCTGGCGCTTCGTGAATCCGAAGATGGCCGAAAGATACGGCACCGATTCGATGCCGCAGACCGCCGACAACGTGGCCGAGGATTACGATATCAGCCGCGCCGACCAGGACGCCTTTGCCGCGCGCAGCCAGGCGCGCTGGGAGGCGGCGAACAAGGCCGGGATCTTCAACGACGAGATCGCCCCCGTCACCGTGCCGCAGCGCAAGGGCGACCCGGTCGTCGTGGATACCGACGAACATCCCCGCCCCGGCACCACCGTCGAGAAGCTGGCAAAGCTGCGTGGCATCAACGGCCCCGATCTGACGGTCACGGCCGGCAATGCCTCGGGCGTCAATGACGGCGCGGCGGCGCTGCTGATCGCCAACGAGGCGGCGGCGGAAAGAAACGGGTTGACTCCGATGGCCCGCATCGTCGGCATGGCCGCGGCCGGTGTCGAGCCCCGCGTCATGGGAATCGGCCCGGTTCCCGCGACGAAAAAGCTGCTGGCGCGCACGGGGCTGACCATCGAGCAGATGGATGTGATAGAATTAAATGAAGCCTTCGCGGCTCAGGCGCTGGCGGTTCTGCGCGAACTGGGGGTGCCGGACGATGCGCCGCATGTGAACCCCAATGGCGGCGCCATCGCCATCGGGCACCCTCTGGGCATGTCGGGGGCGCGGCTGGTGCTGACGGCCGCCTGGCAACTGAAACGCACCGGGGGGCGCTATGCCCTTTGCACCATGTGCATCGGTGTCGGTCAGGGCGCGGCCCTGATTCTCGAACGCGTGTGACATGGCGCAGCTCGTGCCCGGCCGGCTTGC
>JALTNO010000034.1 GCA_027000645.1 Paracoccaceae bacterium
TCCTTGGGGGAGGGCGGCGAATCGGCGGCCTGGCTCTCGACGAAATCCAGCGGTTGAGACAGCGCCGCCACCTCGGCCACGCCCTTTTCCCGCAGCAGCTTCTGCACGCCCTTGATGGTCATGCCATCTTCGTGGAGCAGCTTGCGGATGCCGCCCAGAAGCAGCATGTCCGCCGGCCGGTAGTAGCGCCGCCCGCCGGCGCGCTTGATCGGGCGGACCTGGCTGAACTTGCTTTCCCAGAACCGCAATACATGCGCCGGAACCCCGAGCCACTCAGCGACTTCGCTGATCGTGCGAAAGGCGTCGGGCGATTTGGCCATGTCCTTGCGCCCCGCCTATCTGCCGCGATTTCCGGCGGCGACACGCTCTTTCATGAGGTGCGAGGGGCGGAAGGTCAGCACGCGGCGCGGCTTGATCGGGACTTCTTCGCCGGTCTTGGGATTGCGCCCGATGCGGGCGGATTTCTCGCGCACGGTAAAGGTTCCGAACGAGGAAATCTTCACCTGTTCGCCCCGGACCAGGGCATCCGCCATGTGTTCCAGGACGCTCTCGACCAGTTGCGCGCTTTCGTTGCGCGACAGCCCGACTTCGCGAAAAACCGCTTCGCTCAGGTCCATTCGCGTCAGAGTCTTTCGGCCCATACCATTCCCCGTTTTGCTCATGACAATAGGGGCAGGGCATTTTCCCTGTCAATATCAGGCAATTGCGAAAAGCCGCAGCTTCCCGCCTACCAGCGCAGAACCACCGCGCCCCAGGTCAGGCCGCCGCCGATGGCCTCGGTCACCAGCAGGTCGCCGGGCCGGATCTGGCCGCGGGCCTTGCCCACCGAAAGGGCAAGCGGGATCGAGGCGGCCGAGGTGTTGCCGTGATCCTGGACCGTTACGACCACCTGGTCCATGCTGTGCTTCATCTTCTTGGCGGTGCCGCGGATGATGCGGATATTCGCCTGATGCGGTACGATCCAGTCCACGTCCTCGTCGCGCAGCCCGGCCTTGGCCAGGGCCGCCTCGGCGGTGGCGGCCAGCTTCTCGATGGCATGGCGGAACACCTGGTTGCCCTGCATCCTGACATGGCCGCTCTTGCCGGTCGAGACGCCGCCATCGGCATAGAGGATGTCGCGATACTGCCCGTCCGAGTTCAGATCGACCGCAAGGATGCCGCGATCGGTCTTTTCCCCGGGCGCCTCGGCCGCCTCGAGGATCAGCGCCCCCGCGCCGTCGCCGAACAGCACGCAGGTGGAGCGGTCGCTCCAGTCGAGAATGCGCGAGAAGGTCTCGGCCCCGATCACCAAGATGCGACGGGCCTGGCCGGAAATGATCATCGCGTTGGCGGTGGCCAGCGCGTAGATGAATCCCGCGCAGACCGCCTGGAGATCGAAGGCGAAACCGCGTTTCATGCCGAGAGCGGCCTGGACCATGGTCGCGCATGAGGGAAAGGTCAGGTCGGGGGTGGAGGTCGCCAGGATCACCGCGTCGAGCTCATCGGCGCTCATGCCCGCATCCTTCAGCGCGGCGCGCGCGGCATGGGTGGCCAGGTCCGAGGTGGTCTCGTCAGGGGCGGCGAAATGGCGCCGCTCGATCCCCGAGCGGGACCGGATCCATTCGTCGCTGGTGTCCAGGGTCTTCTCGAATTCGGCGTTCTCGACCACCCGTTCGGGCAGGTAATGGCCGACGCCCTTGACCACTGCGCGCGTAACCATGAACTATGCCTGCCCTCCGCCTTGTTCCGCCCGAGTTTCTTCTGCTTCGGCCAGCCCGTCGTCCCCGGTTCGCATCAGATCGGCGGTCGAAGCGATCCGGGCGCTCAGCTTTTCGCCGAATCCCGATCTTGCGAGGTTGTAGGCCAGTTTCACCGCGGCCGCCACGCCGGTCTCGTCGGCGCTGCCATGCGAC
>JALTNO010000035.1 GCA_027000645.1 Paracoccaceae bacterium
CCTCGCGTGGGGTCGAACAGCGGCAGATTCACCCAGACATTGAAGGCGCCGCTTCCCGTCGGCCAGCCGGCAAAGCGGATCGCTGCCAGGAACGCGCCGATGGCCACCAGCGCGACAAGATACGAGATCCCCGCCGCGACCCGGACCAGCATGACCGTCTGTGCGGTCGCATCCGGCGGCAGAACGAGCAGCACCAGCCGCACCGGCGAATAGGGAAAATCCATCCAGTTTCCGACCATCACCCCCAGCCCGGCGAACACCGCCGTCAGCCCGTCAGGATCCTGGTAATGCCGCGCCGCCAGGGTGGTGAACAGCACCATCATCGCCAGGGCGATGAAACGGATGCGGTTGAAGGGGGGCGCGTCGCGGAACTCGACATAGCTGGGATAGTCGGTCTTGTACTCCACGAAAACCATCAGACCGGCAAGAATCGCCAGCAGCAACACGATCTCGGGCCCTGCGCCGGCCCGTGCCGGCAACAGCAGAGAAGGGGCTGCAATCACGAGTGCAACCAGTAATCCGCGCGAAACTGCGCCTGTCATGCGTGCAAACACTGTCCGATCCCTTCAAACTGGACAGGCCGATGCGTCGCCGAGCCCTTGTTCCAACTTGAACCCGCCCGTGGGCGGTGTGCCTCAATTTGGCCCCATTTCTGCCGTCATTCGGTCACGCGCTCAAGCCGTTGCTCAAAGAAACGCCTGATTTCAGGCGAAAACATGGAAAAACTGGTGCGACTTTGCATCATCGCCGTCACGACAGCGTGACGACATCATGGCACCCTACAACATCTTGCGGACGGCAGGGGCAGCGCCACAAGAGGCACGAAAACGGCCGCCCCCGAACGGGGCGGCCGGAAGTACTGAACACCGGTACTGAACACGGGCATCCAGCCGGTGCACGCCGGATCGGCAGTGGATCAGACCCAGGGGCGTTCGGCGGCGGCGCGGGCCTCGAAGGCGTCGATCGCCGCGGCCTTTTCCAGCGTCAGGCCGATATCGTCCAGCCCCTCCAGGAGGCAATGCTTGCGGAACGGGTCCACCTCGAAGGAGAATTCCTCCCCGTCCGAAGTGGTGATCGTCTGCGCCTCCAGATCGACGGTCATGCGGGCATTTTCGCCCTTCTCCGCATCTTTCATCAAGGCGTCCACCTGCTCCTGCGGCAGGACGATCGGCAGGATCCCGTTCTTGAAGCAGTTGTTGTAGAAGATGTCGGCAAAAGACGGCGCGATCACGCAGCGGATTCCGAAATCCAGCAGCGCCCAGGGGGCGTGTTCGCGCGAGGAACCGCAACCGAAATTCTCGCCCGCGACCAGGATCTCGGCATTGCGGTATTGCGGCCGGTTGAGCACGAAATCCGGGATCTCGTTGCCATCGGCGTCGTAACGCATCTCGTCAAAGAGGTTCTTTCCCAGCCCCGACCGCTTGATGGTCTTCAGGAACTGCTTGGGGATGATCATGTCGGTATCGACATTGATCAGCGGCAGCGGGGCCGCAACCCCGGTCAGCTTGGTGAACTTTTCCATTTTCTCATTCTCCGGCGGGCGGGCCGCAGCCCGAGCCCGCAAAACATGGTTATCGTTTTTCGATGCTCCTGAGGAACAGCCCCATGAAGATCAGCCCGACCCCGTTGACCACGAGTTCCACGCCGAGCAGCACCCCGAGGATTGCCAGCGCAAGGTCGGGATTGGCCCAGACGTAAACAGCCAGCAGCAACGACACGGCGCCGGCCAGAAGCGTGGGCCAGAAGAACCGGGTCTGGCGCATCCTGAAGGCGAGCACGATGCGGGCGATGCCGCCCGCGGCCAGCAGGATCAGCACGACGGTCGCCAGCGTCAGCACACCGGCAAGGGGATTGGACAGGAAGGACCACCCGAGGATCACGAGGATCAGCC
>JALTNO010000036.1 GCA_027000645.1 Paracoccaceae bacterium
CCCGACACCGACAGCCCCGCCACCGGCTCGCCCCAGGCATTGAGCACCGCCGACGCCACGCAGCGCATGCCCGGCGTGTTCTCCTCGTCATCCACCGCATAGCCCAGTTCGCGAATGCGGGTCAGCTCTTCGCGCAGGGCCTGCGGATCGGTGATGGTGCGGCTGCTCATCCGCGGCAGGCCGCGCCGGGAAAGGATGCGGTCCAGCTTTTCCTCGGAGAACTGCGCCAGAAGCGCCTTGCCGATCCCCGAGGCATGCATGGGGCTGAGCGTGCCGGGGGCAAAGAACGCCCGGATGGTCTTGGGCGTTTCGGCCTGGCTGACGAACATCACCTGGCCGTCGCGCTCGATCCCCAGATTGGCGGTCTCGCCGGTCAGCCGCATGAGCCGCTGCATGATCGGGCGGGCCACCTGCAGGATGTTGGTGCGGTTGAGGAACACGCTGCCGATGCGGAAGGCGCCCGCGCCCACATACCAAAGCTGCTCTCCCTCGTCGAATTCGACGATCTCATGCGCCTGAAAGGTGGACAGCACCCGGTAGGTGGTGGTCGGCGATTGCCCGGCGCGTTCGGACAGCTCGGTCAGCGACGCGCCGTCATGCGTGGCCAGTTGCGAGAGAATGGACAATGCCCGGTCCAACGACTGGATTGTTTTCGATTCGCCGCGGTCGTGAAAGGCGCGCGGGCGGCCGCGCTGACGCTTGGCTCTTTCGCCGGAACTTGTGGGCATCGGGGGTCCTTCCTTTCTGCAGCGGAGGAGTAGAAAAACTTTTTCGCCTGAAGAAAAACCATAATTCGGTGAACACAAACAGAAAAATTCAATTTTGCGTGATATGAAAAAGTTTTTCGAAAAAATTGAAAACAAACCTTACCCCCCGTAACCTCTGTATCGACACTTCCAGACCGAGGCCCAGATGTCCGACCAGAACCCCGTTTTCATTCCGGGACCGACGAATATCCCCGACCGCATCCGCAAGGCGTGCGACCTTCCCACGCTGGATCACCGTTCGGCGCGGTTTGCGGACATCCTGGCGCCGGCGCTGGATTCGGTGCGGCAGGTGCTGAAGACCGAAACCGGCAAGGTGGTGATCTTCCCGGCCACCGGAACCGGGGGCTGGGAGGCGGCAATCTCCAACACGCTCAGCCCCGGCGACCGGGTGCTTGCCGCCGATTTCGGCATGTTCAGCCGCAAGTGGATCGACATGTGCCGCCGGCACGGGCTGGATGTTCAGGTGATCTCCCGCCCCTGGGGCGAGGGCCTGCCGGTGGAGGCGTTTCACGCGGCGCTGCAGGCCGATACCGGCCACGCGATCAAGGCGGTCCTGGCCACCCATAACGAAACCGCCACCGGCGTGCTGTCCGACATCGCCGGGCTGCGCCGGGCGATGGACGAGGCCGGCCACCCGGCGCTGCTGATGGTGGACGGGGTCAGTTCGATCGGCTCGATGGATTTCCGCATGGACGAATGGGGCGTGGACCTGGCCCTGACCGGATCGCAGAAGGGCTTCATGCTGCCGGCCGGGCTGGCCATCGTCGGCATCAGCGCCCGTGCGCTGACGGCGATGGAAAGCGCCCGCTTGCCCCGCTTCTTCTTCGATTTCCGCGACATGCTCGGGGGCTACCCCGCCGCCGGCTACCCCTATACCCCGCCGGTGGGGCTGCTCAACGGGCTGGCGGTGGCGGCGCAGATGCTGCTCGACGAGGGACTGGACAATGTCTTTGCACGACACCGCCACATTGCCGAGGGCGTGCGCGCTGCGGTGCATGCCTGGGGGCTGGAGATCTGCGCGGCCTCGCCGGATCTCCATTCGGACAGCGTGACCGCGATCGTCCTGCCCGAGGGGATCGACGGCAACAAGATGGTCGCCCACGCGGCGAACCGCTACGGCACC
>JALTNO010000037.1 GCA_027000645.1 Paracoccaceae bacterium
ACCCCCTCCCGCTCCGCCCGGCGGCGCAAGGTGGGTGGCAGGAAGGACAGCCTTGCGCGGGTGGAGAGGTGGAGAGGGCGGGGGCCTCCGGCGGGAGTATTTGGGGCAAGATGAAGAACGGCGTGCGGCCCCGGGGCGCGCGGATTGACGTGGCAGGCGGTGGCGGTAGTGTGGGGGCGAGTCAGGCAGGAAGATTGCATGAAGGACGATATCACCCTTGCCCAGGGGCGCGGCTATCTGGCGATCCCCGGTCCCTCGGTGGTGCCCGAGGCCGTCCTGCGTGCCATGCATCGCGGCGCGCCGAACATCTACGAGGGCGAGCTGATCGAGATGACGCATGGCCTGTTTCCCGATCTGAAGCGGGTGGCGCGGACCGGGGGGCATGCGGCCATCTACATCTGCAACGGTCACGGCGCATGGGAAGCGGCGCTGGCCAATGTCGTTGCGCCCGGCGACCGGGTTCTGGTGCCCTCCAGCGGAGCCTTTGCGCAGGGCTGGGCCGAGATGGCGCGAGGGATGGGCGCCGAGGTCGAGCTTCTCGATTTCGGCCGGTCCGGTCCGTGGGACATGGGGCGCATCGCCGAAGTCTTGCGGGCCGATGCCGCGCATCGGTTCAAGGCGGTGCTGGCGGTGCATGTCGATACCTCGTCCTCGGTGCGCAATGACATTGCCGGGCTGCGCCGGGTGCTGGACGAGGCCGGGCATCCGGCGCTGTTGATGGTTGACTGTATCGCCTCGCTGGCCTGCGAGCGGTTCGAGATGGACGCATGGGGCGTGGACGTGATGGTGGCCGGCAGCCAGAAGGGGTTGATGGTGCCGCCCGGCCTGGGCTTCGTCTTCTTCAACGACCGCGCGGCCGAGGTTCGGGCCGCCATGCCGCGGGTCAGCCGCTACTGGGACTGGGCGCCGCGGGTGGCGCCGGAAAGCTTCTACCAGTATTTCGCGGGCACCGCGCCGACCCACCACCTATATGGCCTGCGCGCGGCGCTGGACATGATCCTTGCCGAGGGGATGGAGCATGTCTGGGCGCGCCACGAAAGGCTGGCGCGGGCGATCTGGGCGGCCTGCGAGGTCTGGGGGCAGGGCGGGCCGCTGGCGCTGAACGTGGCCGATCCGGCGCATCGGTCGCATGCGGTCACGGCGCTGCGCATCGGGGCCCCGCATGGCACCGCGCTGCGGAACTGGGTGGAAAGCCATCTCGGTCTCACGCTCGGCATCGGGTTGGGCATGGCGGCGCCGGATGACCCGCAATGGCACGGCCATTTCCGGCTGGGTCACATGGGGCACGTGAACGGGCACATGATCCTTGGCCTTCTGGGCGGGATCGAGGCGGGGCTGACCGCGCTGGACATTCCGCACGGGCACGGGGCCATCGATGCCGCGGCCGAGGTGATCGCCGGGGGCTGAAGCCGCCGGCAGCCGTGCGATAATCGCGCAAAATGGCTTGATCTGGATGCCGATCCGTTTCATACACCCTCAGGGTGAGCGCCCTTTTTCAGGCGCACGCAACCGGTTTCGGGAATACTTGATGCTTCAATTGCTTTTCATTCTGCACCTGTTCATCGGCGCCGTGTTGTCCGGCATCGGAATCGTCACCGTTCTTCTGGCCGGGATGACCGGGGCAAGTCCGCTCATCGCGGTCATCGTCGCCGGTTTCGTCCTGGCCTTTCCGCTTGCACGGGCGATCGCCCGCTCGATGCGCGGCGAGTAGGGCGCCGGGCCCGCGCCAAGGTTCCCCGTCATGCCCGGCCCGACAGCGGGCGCCGGGAAAGACCCTGTCAGCGATTCGTCAGGACGCGACGGTATAAGGGCGCGGAGAAGTAGAGAATCCGAACCGAGGTTGCACATGACGCAGGCATATTCCCGTATCCAGATCATTCTTCACTGGGCGGTGGTCGTTCTTCTGGCGGCCCAGTATCTCAACAGCGAGGCCGTCGGAGACGCTTTCGAGAGCATCGCTCATTCGGAGGCATATTCGGCCGGGCTGCTGGCCGGTCTGCATGTCTACGGAGGCATCGCCGTACTGGTCCTGGCGCTTGTGCGCCTGGGGCTGCGCCTCGTGATCGGCGCACCGCAGCCGCCCGAGGAAGAGCCCGATATCCTCAAGCGTATCGCCAGGTGGACGCATTGGGGGATTTACGCCCTGCTCGTGCTGATTCCGCTGGTCGGCATTGGCGTCTGGTTCGGCGGTATCGAGGCCGCGGGCGAATTGCACGAAGCGCTGGGCAGCCTGTTGCTGGTGCTGATCGGTCTGCATGTGGCCGGCGCGCTCTTCCACCAGTTCATCCTGGGAACGAACATCCTGGCCCGGATGCGCCTGGGCGCCTGAGATCCCTTGCCGGGGCGCGGGGGTGCAATGCCCCCCCGGCCCGCCGCCGCGCCCGGTTTTCGCGGGTGCATTCACATATTCAGAAACGTCTATTCCGGTTGCGAATTCTTCACTATCCTGCCCTTGCCGGATACCGGCCACAGACAGGGAGGACAGAATGAAAGTTCTTGCGGCAACCGCACTTGCCATCGGTCTTGCGACCTCGGCCCTGGCCGAGGGACAGACGCATTACATCGCCTTTCATGTCGATGAAAACGACCCCAAGGTGATGAATCTCACGCTCAACAATGTTCAGAACGTGACGAAATACTACGAGTCCAAGGGCGACAAGGTGGTGATCGAGGTGGTCGCCTACGGCCCGGGACTCACCATGCTCGTCGAAGGCAAGAGCCCCGTCGCCGACCGCATTTCGGTGATGAGTCTCGGCATGGAGAATGTCTCCTTCGCGGCTTGCGGCAACACGCTGCGCAAGATGAGCGAAAAGGCCGGGAAGGAGATCCCGATCATGGAAGAGGCCAGGATCGTGACCTCCGGTGTGGTCCGGCTGGTCGAGTTGCAGGAGCAGGGATACGCCTACGTCCGCCCCTGATCGGGGGCGCGGTCACGCCGAAGCGGAAGGGGAGCGGTTCCGGGTGGATCGGTATCCCTTTCCGGGGCGGGCGCATGCGCCTCCCATGCCTCCGGCGATGCTCCGGGCGGCTGCCTCAGCGGCGCATCTTCGCGGCGGTGGCCCAGTCAGGCCACCAGCCCATCTTCTCGACCCCGACGATGGCAAGGCTCACGGCCAGAATGAGAAGCACCAGCTTCACCTTCCACATCGGCGGCGGCCTGCGCGTCCATTTTGCCATGCGCAGAAGCCAGCGGGTCATTCGACGAATCTCACCTTGCCGATGAAGGGCAGGTTGCGGTTGCGCTGGGCGAAGTCGATGCCATAGCCCACCACGAATTCGTCCGGGATCTCGAACCCGATCCAGTCGGCGACGAATTCGACCTCGCGCCGGCTGGCCTTGTTGAGTAGCGCGATGGTTCGCAGCCGGGCCGGCTCCCGGCTTTGCAGAAGCCGGGTGACATGGGAAAGCGTATGCCCGGTGTCCACGATATCCTCGACCACCAGCACGTCGCGCCCTTCGACCGTGCCGCGCATGTCCTTGAGGATCTTCACCTCGCGGCTCGATTCCATCGAATCGCCGTAGGACGAGGCCTCGATGAAATCCACCTCGATGGGCAGGTCCAGTTCGCGCACCAGATCGGCGATGAAGATGAAGCTGCCGCGCAGCAGCCCGACCACCACCAGCTTGTCGGTATCGGAAAATTCCTCGGCAATCTCGCGGCTCAGCGCCTCGACCCGCGCGGCGATGGACTTGGCCGAAATCATCTCCTCTATGACATATGGACGCTTCGGCATGGCTTCCCCCTTGATCTTCGTCGCCAACCATAGGACATCACGCGCCACTGTCACGCCTCAAACGATGACGTCTCTCATGCCAACCCATTCGGAAACCCGCCGGCTGCCCTATACCGCCCGCCAGATGTACGACCTGGTGGCCGATGTCGCCTCGTATCCGGAGTTCCTGCCCTGGTGCGCCGCCGCCCGCATCCGTCGCACCACCCCCCAGGGCGACCACATGCTGATGGAGGCGGATCTGGTCATCAGTTTCAAGGTCTTCCGCGAACGCTTCGGCAGCCGGGTGACGCTGTGGCCCGAGGCGCTGAAGATCGACACCGAATATCTGGACGGCCCCTTCCGCTACCTGAAATCGAACTGGAGCTTCCGCGATCTGCCGGAGGGCGGCTGCGAGGTTTCCTTCTTCGTGGATTTCGAATTCCGCAACGCCATCCTGCAAAAGGTGATCGGAGTCGTGTTCAACGAGGCCATGCAGCGCATCGTGCGCGCCTTCGAGACCCGCGCCGATACGCTCTACGGCACATCCTGACATTCCCCCATTCCGCAACTTCATCTTGCCCAAAATACTCCGGGGGTCCGGGGGCAGAGCCCCCGGCCGTCCCGGAGGCCGCCGCGACTTTTCCGTTGCGGCTCGGCCCGCTTCGGGTAAGACCCGAAGGAAGAAGGGAAACGCCACCTCCGACCGAGAAGGGTTCCATGTCCCTGACCTCGACCCTTGCCGATCTTGCCACCGGCGCGGCGCGCCCGTCAGAGGCGTCGCGAAAGATGATCCGCCTGTCGGCGCTCGACTGGTTCGCCGTGGGCCGCGCCGGTGCCTCCGAACCGGTCGCCCGCATCCTCCATTCACAGGCCATGGTCGAAGCCGGTGCGCCGCAGGCGCACCTGTTCGGGGGCGGGTTGGCGCCGGTGCGCATGGCGGCGCTGGTCAATGGCACGACAAGCCACGCGCTCGACTACGACGACACCCATTTCGCCCATATCGGCCACCCTTCGGTCGCGGTCTTCCCGGCGGCGCTCGCCGTGGCCGAGTGGCGCGAGTGCTCCATTGCCGATCTGCTTGAGGCCGCGCTGATCGGGGCCGAGATTTCCATTCGCCTGGGTCTCTGGCTGGGGCGGGGGCACTACCAGGCAGGATTCCACCAGACCGCGACCGCCGGCACCTTCGGCGCTGCGGTGGCCGCGGGGCGGCTGCTGGGGCTGGATGGCAAGGGCATGCGGCACGCCCTGGGCCTGGCCGCGACCCGCGCGGCCGGGCTCAAGGCGCAGTTCGGAACCATGGGCAAGCCGTACAATGCCGGGCTTGCCGCCTCGGGCGGGGCCGAAGCGGCGCTTCTCGCCTCGCGCGGATTCGAATCGAACCCCGGGGCTCTGGAGGGCGAATACGGGTTCGGGGCAACCCATCACGGAGCCGGGGACGAAGCCGCGGCGGTGGACGGCCTGGGTGAACGGTGGCTGTTCGAACAGGTCAGCCACAAGTTCCACGCCTGCTGCCACGGGCTGCATGCAGCACTGGAAGCCGCGCGTGAACTGGACGTCACTGCCGCAGAGATTGCCGCCTTGCGGGTGCGCACCCATCCGCGCTGGATGAGCGTGTGCAACCAGCCCGCACCCACGACCGGGCTTGGCGCCAAGTTCAGCTATAGCACGGTGCTGGCGATGCAGGCGCTGGGGCACGACACCGCGCGGCTGGAAAGCTATTCGGATGCGGTCTGTGCCGACCCGGCGCTTCGTGCCTTGCGCGAACGCATCGATGTGGAGGCCGACGCGGGCCTGACCGAAACCGAGGCGGTGGTCGATCTCGTGCGCCATGACGGCGGGCGCGCTTCGGCGCGGCACGATCTGCTTGCGCCGATGTCTCTGGCTGCGCGCGAATCCCGGCTGCGTGCCAAGGCTGCCGCCCTGATCGGGGGCGAGCAGGCCGAAATCGTCTGGGCCCTGCTGAACGGGGACGGCACGGCGGCGGAGCTCGGGGCGGCGCTGGCCCGGTAGGGCGGCGGATTTACCGGACCCGCCGGCGCATTGCGCATCGCGCGCATGACCGATCCCATTTGCAGGAAGAACGCAGGGCGTGCGACCGCCCGCCTGCGCACGCCATCCCGGTCGGGGCGGGCATTCATGCAGCCGGTTGCAGGAAATCATGGCATTGGTGCTGCAGAAACATGGCGACGGTCGCCACAATCTTGCCATGGCTGCGCCGCATTTTGCGAAAATCGCTTCTTTCCCGCCCAGATTTGGTCCGCAGGCTTGCAATATTGCCCGTTACCTTCGCCGAATGGGCGGGGGCGCCCATCGCTGTCATGAGACCGTCCATGCCTCAACACGTTACCGGCCGCCGCCATGATCGGCTTTTCGAACTCATCCGCCAGAAAAACCTGTCCGAGCGCACCACTTCGCGCCTGCGCTGGCGGGCGCGCCCGTCCCTGGGACCGGGCGAGACGATCCTGCTGCAATCGCTGACCGCCCGCTCGTGGAGGCGGCCGGATCCTTCCCGCCGCCCGCCGCCCGGCTGAGGGTCTCAGCCCCGGAACCCGGTCGCGACCACGAATTTCTCGGAACTGTCCGACCGCGAGGCTGGCGGTTTCACATTGGCCACCTTGGCGAATTTCTGCTTGAGCAGCTTCTGCAATTCGCCCTCGGCGCCGCCGGCCAGCACCTTGGCCACGAAGGTGCCGCCCTGCTCCAGCACGTCGAAGGCGAAATGCGCGGCCGCTTCGCACAGGGCGATGATGCGCAGATGATCGGTCTGCTTGTGGCCCGATGAGGCCGCGGCCATGTCCGACATGACCACATCGGCCTTGCCGGCAAGCCATGCCTTCACCTTCTCGTCGGCGCCGTCTTCCATGAAGTCGAGCTGGTGAATTTCCGCCCCCGGGATCGGCTCCACCTCCTGCAGGTCGATGCCCAGGACCCGGCCCACCGCCTTGCCCTTTCTTTCGCCCAGCGCATTGACGCGCCTGACCGCCACCTGGCACCAGCCGCCGGGGGCACAGCCCAGATCCACCACCCGCGCGCCGGGCACGAGAAAGCGGAACCTGTCGTCGAGTTCGAGGATCTTGAACGCAGCCCGGCCGCGATAGCCTTCGGCGCGCGCCCGTTTCACGTAAGGATCGTTGAGCTGCCGCTGCAGCCAGCGGGTCGAGCTGAGCTTGCGCCCGCGCGCGGTCTTGACCTTGACCTTGAGATCGCGCTGCCCGCGCCCGGACGTGTTCCGTGCCATCCCGGTGCCCTCCGTTTCGATCCGCTCCGATACCCCGAACCGGCTTGGTCGGCAAGCTACCGGACCGATCCGCGGCCGGCCCGCAGGGCGCGGGCGGATGTTCCATGCGCGGCGCGGAAGGCACGGGCGAAGCTGGAAGCCGAGGCAAAGCCCGTGGCCAGCGCCACGTCCAGAAGCGGCATTTCGGTGTCGGTGACCAGCCTGTGCGCCTCGTCCAGTCTCAGGGAAAGGTAGTAGGCCTGCGGCGTGGTGCCAAGGCGCGTGCGGAACTGCGCTTCGAGCGCGCGCGCGCTGGCGCCGCAGCGGCGGGCAATGTCGGCAATGGAGAGCGGCGTGTCGAGATGTCCCTCCATCAGCGCGGCGGCGCGCGCCGTCAGCCGGGAGTGACGCGGCAGGGCGCCGGCGCGGCTCTGGGCCCGGTCGGGGTCGGGGCGGGTGTCGTGGATGAAGACCCCGGCCACCCGCCTGGCAAGGTCCGCTCCGTGGCGTCGCCCGATCAGGTGCAGCATCATGTCGATGGCGGGCATGGCGCCGCCGCTGGTCATGACGGGGCCGTCGACATGGAACCGGTCGCGCAGGACCGTGACGCGGGGAAACCGCGCGGCGAAACGGTCGAGATCCTCCCAATGAGTCGTTGCCCGGCGATCATCGAGTAGCCCGGCCTCGGCCATCAGCCACGGACCCCCGTCGATCCCGGCCACCGTGGCGCCCGCGGCCGCGAGGCGGCGCAGCCCCGCACAAAGGGCAGGGGTCGCGTGGCGTTCCAGGTGAAACCCCGCCACCACGATCAGCAGATCGCACCGGTGCAGCCGCGACAGCGCCGGCCCCGGCACCGCGATGCCGCATGTCAGCCGGGCGGGCGTGCCGGTCGCGGTGACGTGGGTCCAGTCGAACAGCCGCCGGCGCGCCATGCGGTTGGCCGCCCGCATCGGGTCCACCGCGCTGGCGAATGACAGCGTGTTGCTGTCATCGAGAACCAGCACCGCCACCCGCAGCGGCCCGGAGGTCGGGGCAAGAATGTTTTTTGCGGATTTCATCAAGTCGGATTCGTAGCACGAAAACTGTTGTGAACAAGCCTGCGGCATCCTTCCCGGCAGATCGACAGGAAGGAGGATCCGATGCCGCTTGCCATGAATCGCGAGGTCTTCATCACCTGTGCCGTGACCGGATCCGGCAGCACCCAGGACCGCAGCCCGCATGTCCCGCGCAGCCCCGCGCAGATCGCCGCGGCCGCGATCGAAGCGGCGCGCGCAGGCGCAGCAGTGGTGCATTGCCACGTCCGCGACCCCGAAACCGGCGTGCCGTCGCGCAAGGTGGAATACTACCGCGAAGTCACCGACCGGATTCGGGACGCAGAGGTGGACGTGGTACTCAACCTCACCGCCGGGATGGGGGGCGATCTGGTCTTCGGCCCGCCCGAGGCTCCGCTGCCGCTGAGCGAGGCGGGCACCGACATGGCCGGCGCTGCCGAACGGGTCGAGCATGTCGCCCAATGCCTGCCCGAGATCTGCACGCTCGATTGCGGCACGATGAACTTCGCCGAGGCCGACTATGTGATGACCAACACGCCGGGCATGTTGCAGGCGATGGGGCGGATGATGACCGCGCTGGGCGTGAAGCCCGAGATCGAGGCCTTCGATACCGGCCACCTGTGGTACGCGAAGCAGCTGGTGAAGGACGGCGTGCTGGAAAGCCCCGCCCTGGTGCAGCTGTGCATGGGCGTGCCCTGGGGGGCGCCGGACGATCTGAACACCTTCATGGCGATGGTGAACAACGTGCCCGAGGACTGGACCTTCTCCGCCTTTTCGCTGGGCCGCAACCAGATGGCCTATGTGGCCGCCGCCGTTCTGGCCGGGGGCAATGTCCGGGTCGGGCTTGAGGACAATCTCTGGTTGGAAAAGGGCGTGCTGGCGACCAACGCGCAGCTGGTGGAGCGCGCCGTGACGATCATCGAGAACATGGGCGCGCGGGTGATCGGTCCGGGGGAGGTGCGCGAGAGGCTGGGGCTGGTGAAGCGGGCCCCGCGGGCGCGCTGAGAAGCCTTCGGCGGGCATCGGGAAGATCGCTGGAAGGGGGGCCGGGATGGCACGGGTTGTAGCGATTGTCGGCGGCGGCGTGATCGGGGGCGGCTGGGCCGCGCGGTTCCTGCTGCACGGCTTTGACGTGCGCGTGTTCGATCCCGACCCCGAGGCCGGGCGCAGGCTGGGCGAGGTTCTGGACAATGCCCGCCGGTCGCTGCCGGGGCTGGCGGATGTGCCCATGCCGCCGGAGGGGCGGTTGAGTTTTCACGGCAGCCTGGCCGAGGCGGTCGCCGACGCCGAGTGGGTGCAGGAAAGCGTGCCCGAGCGGCTGGAGCTGAAGCGCGAAACATATCGGGCGATTCAGGCGACCTGCCCGCCGGAGGCGGTGATCGGCTCGTCCACCAGCGGTTTCCGCCCGTCGCAGTTGCAGCAGGGCGCGGCGCGTCCCGGCCAGATCGTGGTGACGCATCCCTTCAACCCGGTCTATCTGCTGCCGCTGGTCGAGCTGGTGACGACACCGGCGAACGATGCGGCGCTGGTGGCGCGGGCGAAGCAGATCCTGCAGGGGCTGGGCATGTTCCCGTTGCACCTGCGGCGCGAGATCGACGCCCACCTGGCCGACCGCTTCCTCGAAGCCGTCTGGCGCGAGGCGCTGTGGCTGGTGCGCGATGGCATCGCCACCACGGAAGAGATCGACGAGGCGATCCGCATGGGCTTCGGCATCCGCTGGGCGCAGATGGGTCTGTTCGAAACCTATCGGGTCGCCGGGGGCGAGGCGGGGATGCGTCATTTCATGGCCCAGTTCGGTCCCTGCCTGAAATCGCCGTGGACGCGGCTGACCGATGTGCCCGAGTTCACCGACGAGCTGGTGGACATGATCGCCGGTCAGTCGGATGCGCAGTCGGGAGGCTACTCGATCCGTGAACTCGAACGCATCCGCGACGACAACCTCGTCGGCATGATGCGGGCGCTCAAGCGCACCGGCTGGGGCGCGGGGGCGGTCTTGCGGGCGCAGGACGCGCGGCTGAGGGCAGGTACGGCGCTGGCGCAGCGGAGCGACGCGGCGGCGGCGCTGCCGCAACCGATCCTGACGCTGGCCCGGGCGGTGCCGCTGGACTGGACCGACTACAACGGGCATATGAACGAGGCGCGCTATCTCGATTCCTTCTGCGCGGCGACCGATCGGTTCATGGAACTGATCGGGGCGGATGCCGAGTACATCGCCGGCGGGCACAGCTACTTCACCGCCGAAACCCATATCCGCCACCTGAACGAGGCGCGGGCCGGGGATCGGGTCGAGGTGCGCACCCAGATGCTGTTCGGGCGGGGCAAGAAGCTGCACCTGTTTCACCGGATGATGCGCGGCGGCGATCTGATCGCCACCGGTGAACATTTCCTGCTGCACGTGGATCTGAAAACCCGCCGCCCGTGCGCCCCCTCGCCGGAAGTCGAGGCCAACATGGCACGGATCGCTTCGGCGCAGGCGGGGCTGCCCTGGCCGGACGGGGCCGGGTCGTCGATTCGGGCGCCGGGATGAGCCGCCGGGTTCTGATTACCGCCGGGGCGTCGGGTCTGGGCCGGGCGATGGCCGAAGCCTTCGCGGCGCAGGGCGCGCGGGTGTGGGTGGCGGACGTGGATGGGGCGGCGCTGGAAACCTGCCCGGCCGGCTGGGGTCGGTCGCGGGTGGACGTGACCGACGAGGCGGCG
Source organism: Paracoccaceae bacterium (assembly GCA_027000645.1). GTDB lineage: Bacteria > Pseudomonadota > Alphaproteobacteria > Rhodobacterales > Rhodobacteraceae > Jhaorihella. Next base: position 10,680 of record JALTNO010000037.1, read on the forward strand.
ATGGCTGCCATGTTCCACCGCATCCGCGCCGAATGGGGCGGACTGGATGTGCTCTGCGCCAATGCCGGGATTGCCGGGCCGACCGCCCCGGTCGAGGAAGTGTCGTTGCAGGACTGGCGCGCCTGCATCGCGGTCAACCTGGACGGGGCTTTCCTGGCCGCCCGATACGCCGCGCCGATGATGAAGGCTCAGGGGGCGGGCGCGATGATCCTGACGTCTTCGACGGCGGGACTGTACGGCTATCCCGGCCGCGCGCCCTATGCCGCGGCGAAATGGGCGGTGATCGGGCTGATGAAGACGCTGGCGATGGAGCTGGGGCCGTCAGGCGTGCGCGTCAACGCAATCTGTCCCGGCGCGGTCGAGGGGCCGCGCATGGAAGGCGTGCTCCGGCCCGAGGCGGCGGCCAAGGGGATGACACGTGACCAGGTTTATCGCGGCTATGCTTCGGGCACGTCGATGGGACGGTTCGTCGAGGCCCGCGACGTGGCCGCGATGGCGGTGTTCCTGGCCTCTGACGCGGCGCGACTGGTGTCGGGGCAGGTGATCGCGGTGGACGGGCACACGGTGAACCCCGACCCCAAGCCGTGAGGGAGGCGCAAGGCGTTTCGAAACGCCCGGCGAAAAGCGGGTTTCGGATCGCTTTCAGGGCCCTCGGAACAGGGCCGCTTCGCGCTGGCCCCTCAGCTGACCTGATCCCGCAGCCCGCGCAGGTGCTCGGCAAAGCCGCGCGCGGTCACGTCCGCCTCGCGCACCAGCCGGTCGAAATGCAGGCTGAAGGTTTCGATCCGGTCGCGGTCGCGAAAGGCCATGTAGTGCCCGCCGGCATAGAACACCGCCAGCAACGGGCCGAAGACCGTGACCGGTGCCGAATACAGCCGCCGTGCGTCGAACAGGTAGATGCGCAGGCGCGGATACAGCTGGTCGGCAAGCGCCAGGAAGCGGTCGATCTGCTCCAGCCGGATCTCGGCCGGCAGGCCGGCATAATAGCCGCAGGCATGGGCGAAACTTTCCAGCTCGTGCAGAGGCATGGCGATTTCGTAATCCGACCGGGCCTGGCGCATCCATTGCAGCCGGTCCTCCGAGGCGCCGATGGCCTGGTCGGCGGTGCGGCCCAGGTGCGGGGCATATTCCCATTCCAGCATGGCCCGGGTCTTGAGCATGTCCGGCAGCGCCGCCGGAACGTGGCGGATCTTGTAGCCGGCCGCCTCGCGGTGCCATTCGAAGATGCGCTCGTCCACCAGCGCCCGGGGGGCCTCGGTCAGGGTCAGGCTGCTGGCAAGCAGTTCCGCCGCGCTTTCGGGTCGGTCGGAAAGTCCCAGCAGCCAGTCGGCCGACACCCCCAGCGCGCCGGCGCAGGCCCCCACCACCTGTGCGTTGGGCAACCGCGCCCCGTCTCCCGAAAGCAGTTGCGAAATGGTCGAGCGGTCCACGCCGACCTGGCGGGCAAGCGCGCTCTGGCTTCGGCCGCTTTCCTGCATGGCGCGGGACAGGCGGTCGCGGAACAGCGCGGCGCGCAGACGTTTGTCGATCTTTTCCGCCATGTGTTGAAAAATATCACGTTTGCAGATTTTTGTTAATCAGAAACGGAATGTCCGGAAAACCGCGTTCGGGGTAACGGATATGCGAGGCAATCAACCGGGAAACCCATGGAATCGCGACAGAGATCGTTGGTCAAGGCGCTGATCTGGAACCTCATCGGCCTGGTGACGATGGCCGTGGTGGGGCTGGTTGCGACCGGCTCGGCGGCGGTGGGCGGGACGCTGGCCGTGGCGAACACGGCGCTGGGGCTGGTGATGTACGTCATCTATGAACGGATCTGGGCGCGGATCCGCTGGGGGCGGCATGTCTGAACCGCGCCGCCCCGCATCGGCGGCCGTGGAATGGCCGACCCTGGCGCTGATCTTGGCCTGTTATGCGCTCTGGCTTGTGGCGGTATTCCGGCTGGCCGCGCTGTCCGGAGTGGCGGCCGTTGCCGCCGTGGCGGTTCTCACGGCCCTGCACTCCTCGCTTACCCATGAGGCGCTGCACGGGCATCCGACCCGCTGGCGGGCGGTGAACGAGGCACTGATGGCGTTGCCGCTGTCGCTGGCCTTCCCCTACAACCGCTTCCGTGACCTGCATCTTGCCCATCACCGCGATTCGCGCCTGACCGATCCCCATGACGACCCGGAGTCGAATTTCCTCGACCCGGCGGTATGGGAGGCGTTGCCGAACTGGCTGAAGGCGCTCTATCGCGCCAACAATACGCTTCTGGGCCGCGTCCTGATCGGCCCGCTGCTGGGGCAGGTGCGGTTCATGGCGCAGGAATGGCGCCTGGCGCGGGCCGGCGACCGGGCGGTATGGCTGGCCTGGGCGCTGCACCTGCCGGGCGTGGCGGTCGTTCTGTGGCTGGTCGCGCTGTCGCCCATGTCGGTTCCGGCCTACCTTGTCGGAGCCTGGCTGGGGCTGGGGCTGATCAAGATACGCACCTTCCTGGAGCACCGCGCCCATGAACGGGCGCGCGGGCGGACCGTTATCGTCGAGGATCGGGGCCCGCTGGCCTTTCTGTTCCTTTTCAACAATCTGCACGTCGTTCATCACATGAATCCGGGGGCGCCATGGTACGATCTTCCCCGGCTCTACCGGGAAGGGCGTGCCCGTTATGTCGCCAGCAATGACGGTTACGTCTATCGCTCATACGCCGAGATCATCCGCCGTTACCTGCTCCGTGCCAAGGATCCGGTTCCGCATCCGCTCTGGCGTCGATCGTGATTTCGCGCCATAGGGGGACATGCCCCTGTGGATACCCGTCACCATCGCGGCAGCCGCGTTCCAGACGGTACGCTTCATGCTGCAGAAATCGCTCAGCGCGGTGAAGCTCTCGGCCGAGGGCGCGACCTTTTCGCGTTTCCTCTATTCGGCCCCCTTCATCCTTGCCGGTCTGGCTGCGTGGTCGGTGGCCACGGGGCGGGAGCTGCCGCAGGTTTCGCCGGCCTTTTGGGCCTTCGGGGCGGTCGGCGGACTGTCGCAGATCCTGGCCACCATCTGCGTCGTGCTTCTGTTCGGGCAGCGGAATTTCGCGGTCGGCATCACCTTCAAGAAAACCGAGGTGATACAGACCGCCATCGTCGGCCTGATCGTCCTGGGCGACCGGGTGAGCGCGGCGGCGCTGGGCGCGATCCTGCTGGGGCTGGTCGCGGTGTTGTTGCTGTCGAAGACGCCGGGGGATGTCGGGGCGTGGTGGCGCCATCTGGGCAACCGCGCAACGGCGCTGGGGCTGGGATCGGGGGTGCTGTTCGCCTTTTCCGCCGTGGGCTATCGGGCCGCGTCGCTCGAGGTTGCCAGCGATGCCCCGGTGCTGCGCGCGGCGGTCACGCTGGCGGCGGTCGTCCTGATGCAGACGCTGGCCATGGCGGCGTGGCTTGGCTGGCGCGATCGCGCACAGTTGCGCGCAGTATGGCAGGCCCGGCGCACGGCGGTCTTCATCGGCATCTTCAGCATGGCCGGATCGTTCTGCTGGTTCCTCGCCTTCACGCTTCAGAACGCGGCCTATGTGAAGGCGCTGGGGCAGGTGGAACTGATCCTCAGCCTGATGGCGTCGGTCCTGTTCTTCCACGAGCGGATCACCCCGCGGGAAGTGACCGGCATGGCGCTTCTGGGACTCAGCATCGTCCTGCTGGTCGCGGTGATCTGACCGTTGGCCTCAGCCGGTTTCCGGCATCGGGATGCCGCGCAGGCGCAGGAACAGGCTGGCCTCGTCGTCATTGCGGAAATAGGGGACGCTGGCGGGCGGTTCGGGGTCTGCGGCGCGTTCGGCGATTTCAGCCAGGACGACCTCGGTGATGAAGGGCAGATCGAAGCGGCGGACCTCGTCCAGCGGGATCCATTGCAGGTGCGAAAGCTCGTCCGAGGCGTGGGTGAAATCGTCGGGATCGCCCCGGATTTCCGCGGCATCGACCAGGAAGAAGCGGGCATCGAACCGTCGCGGCCGGCCCGGCGGCGTGAGCGCCCGGAACACGAATTGCAGCGCGTGGGCAGAGGGCACGTGCCCCGTCGCGGCAAAGCTGCGCCAGTCTTCGGGCACGTCACCGGGCCATTCTCGGGGCTGTCCCAGCACCAGGCCGGTTTCCTCCCACAGCTCGCGCACGGCCGCCACGGCCAGCGCGTGGTGCAGACCGGCGGGCGCGTGATCCTGCAGGCGCGTCCGGCACGGTTCGGGCAGGGGGGCGGCCAGCGGCACATCCGCATCCGCCGCGTCCACGGCGCCGCCGGGAAAGACGAACTTGTTGGGCATGAAGGCGGCCTTCGCCCCCCGTTGCCCCATCAGCACCGAGGGCCTCTCGAACCGGTCGCGCAGGACGATGACGGTTGCGGCATTGCGGATTGCGGTCTTGTCGCTGCTCATGGCCCCTGTGCCCGGATCGGAAATGTCAGGCCGGCCGGTCGAAACCGCCCATGCGCCGCGCCCACTGAAAAGCGATCACGATGCCTTTCAGTCGCGGCAGAAGGTAGAATGTCAGCGCCATGCTGCCAACCGCGAAAATCGCGAACAGCACCAGCGGTTCGGGCCGGAACGCCTTGAAGGTGAGCAGCAGCAACGGCGCCATGATGTGACCGACGATCAGGATCGACAGGTAGGCCGGCCCGTCGTCGGCGCGATGATGAAACAGTTCCTCCCCGCATTCGGGGCAGGTGTCGTGTACCTTGAGGTAGTGATGCAGAAGCCGGCCTTCGCCGCAGTTGGGGCAGCGGATGCGAAATCCCCGCCACAGGGCCTGTCCCATGGGGCGTTCGGGCATGGTGTCGGCAATCACGGCGGGCTGCGGGTCGATCTGCATGGTCGTCTCTGTGGTCCGGTGGCGCGGGTGCCGGATCCGGGCGGCCGGCCGGGCCGCACGGAGGCCGGGACCGTCAGGACCGATCGGCGGGCAGGCCCGCAAACATGACCACCCGATACCTGTTTCGGGATGCCGCGTCCATCGAAACCTCGGCCGCGATGGCAGGCTGCGGCAGTAAACCGCGCCGCTCCGGCCGCTGTCCGCAGGCCCGCTATTCCAGGTAGGGGGCCGGATCGACGCTGTCGAAGCCCTTGCGCACCTCGAAATGGACATAGGCGTTCTCGCCCTCGCGCAACCGCGCGATGGTCTGGCCGCGTGTCACCCTCTCGCCTTTCTTCACCGCAATGCGGTCAAGATTGGCGTAGACCGTCAGCAGGTTGTCGCCATGGTCGATCACCATGATCGGCACGTTGTCGGCGTCCTTGGTGATGGCACGGACCACCCCCTCCCGCGCGGCCACGACCGGGCTTCCCGGAGTGCCCGCGATATCGATGCCCTCGCGTCCCTTTGCCTTCGAATATGTGCGGATGATCTTGCCGGTAACCGGCATGGCCATGGCCGTATCTGCCGCCCGGCTGGGTTCGCCCACGGACAGCTTGGGCGGTTCGGGAGGGGTCGGGTCGATCTTCTCGTCCGGGAGCGGCTTCGATGCGCTGGGCGGCACGGGTGTCGGCGACCCCTGTCCCGGCGGGGTCACCTTTGTCACCGGTTCGGGTTCGGGTGCGGGCATGTCCTTGAGCGGGATCAGGAGGTATTGTCCTTCGCGAATGGCGAAGTCGGGCCCCAGCCCGTTCCACTCGGCCAGCGCCTTGACCGGCACCTGGTAGAGGCGCGAGATCGTATAGGCGGTTTCCCCGCGCACCACCTTGTGGCGGATCGGTTCTGCCCCCTTCGCCGATCCGGCCGATTTCGGCTTTTGCGGCGTGCCCGCAAGCGGCGTGGTCTTCACCGACGGCGTTGCCGGGGCGCTCTCGATCGCGCTTCCGGCCAGCGCGGCGATGTCCACGCCGCTGCCGCCCGCACCGGTCGCCGGCGCCGCGGCCACGCGCCGGGGAAGGGCGAGAAGTTCGTCCGGTCGCAGGCCGGTATCGGGTTCGAGCCCGTTGAACCGCGCCAGCTCTTCCGCCGGCAGGCCGACCCGCGCGGCGACGTCCGCCACCGTGTCGCCGCGCCGCGCCACGGCCACCTGGTAGCTGGGATAGGAGATGACCCCGCGCGCATCCGGAGCGGGCCGTTCGGCGGTGCTCACCGCGCGCGCGGCATCGGCGGTGCTGAAGGCCCCGGCATTGCCGCGAAGGTCGTAGTCCAGCGGCCCGGAGCAGCCCGCCACGACAACCAGCGCAAGGACCGCGGCGGGGGCGCGGAAGGTTGCTTGGGGCTTGGGGTCTGACATGTCTCGTTCCTCGATATGCCCCCTTGTGTCCGGGGGCTGGTCGCTCTTCACCTGTTGCCTCAGCCGTCCTTGCCCAGCCCTTCGACCAACGGTACGAAGCGAACCGGCCGCAGTTCGTCGTAATCCAGCCCGCTTTCGGTCCGGCGCACGCGGATAAGCGTCTGCACCGTGTCGGACTGGCCGACCGGCACCACCATGATACCGCCGATTTTCAGTTGCGCCAAGAGCGGCCCCGGCGGGTCCTCGGCGGCGGCGGTCACGATGATCCGGTCGAAGGGGGCCTGTTCGGGCAACCCGAACGAGCCGTCCCCCGTGACCGCGATGATGTTCACCAGGTCCAGCCGCGTGAACAGCTCGCGCGCTTCGCGGACCAGCCGCGCGTGCCGGTCCACCGTGTAGACCCGCCGCGCCAGCCGGCTCAGCACCGCCGCCTGATAGCCCGAGCCAGTCCCCACCTCCAGCACCTTGTCGCGCGGGCTGACCTGCAGCGCCTGGGTCATCAGCCCCACCACCGAGGGCTGGCTGATCGTCTGGCCGCAGGCAATCGGCAGCGGCATGTCCTCATAGGCGCGCTCGGCGAACAGGCCGCGCACGAACAGGCCCCGGTCGATCCGCTCCATCGCGTCCAGTACCCGCGAATCCGTCACCCCCTTCGACCTCAGCGCGAAGAGGAACTGCATGCGCATCTCTGGCGTCGGCCCGTTCATTCGCCCGCCCGTTCGATGGCCTTCATCGCATCAAGCACGTCATGGGCCGTCAGGTCCGCCCGCATCGGCGTGACCGAGATGAAGCCCTCGAGATTGGCCGCCACATCGGTGCCCGGCGCGGTCGGCTCGTGCTGGTTGCCGCCCTTGATCCACAGGAAACGCCGCCCCGAGGGCGATGTATGCGGCTCGACCGCAAAGCAGGTGTTGCGGCGATAGCCCTGCGCCGTCACCCGCGCCCCGCGCACCTCGGCCGCGGGGACCGGCGGGAAGTTGACATTGAAGAACAGCCGGTAATCCGCACCCGCGCAGGGATTCGCGTCCAGAACCCTCCGGATCAGCTCGGCCCCGTGGACGGCGGCCGCCTCGAACGGGTTGGCCAGGCCCAGGTTGCGCGGCCCGTAATACTGCGACAGCGCAATGGCCGGAATGCCCTGCAAGGCGGCCTCCATCGCCCCGCCCAGCGTCCCGGAATAAAGCGCGTTCTCGCCGGAATTGTTGCCCCGGTTCACCCCCGACAACACCAGATCCGGCCGCCGGCCGTCCAGCACGTCATGCAGCCCCGCCAGCACGCAGTCGGCCGGGCTGCCCTCGGCGGCATAGCGGCGTTCGTCAAGCTTGGCGATCATCATGGGGTGGGTATAGCTGATCGCGTGGCTCACCCCCGACTGTTCGAAAGCCGGCGCCACGATCCAGATCTCGCCCTCCGGCCCGGCCAGTGCCGCCGCGATCTCCTCCAGCACCTGCAGACCCGGCGCGTTGATCCCGTCGTCGTTGGTCAGAAGAATTCTCATGCCGCCCCGCCTCGTTTGCAACTTGATAGACCCGGGTCCCGGCGCGGGCAAGAACCCGGTCTTTTTCTGGCTGAAAATATCCCCGCCGGAGGCATGGCCCCGCAGGGGCCATTTCCGGCATGTGGCGTCACAGCATCGCCAGAAGCCGCGCCGCCTCATCGGCCGGTTTCGTCAGCGCCGAGCGATCTTCGCCGGGAAAGAACCGCGCCCTCGTGGCGGTGGGCATCGGGCGGGGCTCGAGCACATGAACCTTCGGGCCGGTGCGCACGGTCTCGGCCGCCCAGCTGCGCGCAATCGCGATTTGCGCCGCCTTGGTGGCGCCATAGACGCCGAAGAACTTTTCCCCCGCCCGCGGATCGTCGAAGAACACCGCGCGCCCCTCCTGCCCCAGCAGCGGCGCCACATAGGGGATCAGAACGGAAACGGCAGTTGCGTTGATCGCCATGGACTTTTCCCAGTGCTTGGGATCGATGGAACTGGCCGGGCTGAGCGGCGAGGCATGAATCGCCGTGTGCATCCAGATATCGAGGCTGCCCCAGCGGTCGAATATGCCGCGGCACAGCGTGGCCATGGCTTCGGGCACGGTGATGTCCATCGGCGCCAGGGTGGCGCTGCCGCCCCTGGCGCGGATACGGTCGTCAAGTTCTTCCAGCGCGCCGGTGGTCCGGGCAACGGCAACGACATGATGGGTGGGCGCAAGGGCTTCGGCCAGGGCGGCGCCCAGTCCGCGCGAGGCACCGGTGATGAGGGCGATCTTGGTCATGGGGCGGGTTTGGACCTCTGTCCCGCCGGGGTCAAGCCCGGATTGGCCGCCCCCATCCGAAGACGCTGCAATCGGCCGCCTTTCTGGATCGCCACCCCGTCGGAATCGATGCCGACCACGCGGCCCCATCCGACCCGCGACCCGGGCTCGAGCTTCACGATCCGCCCTCCCGGATAGCGCAGCAGGGCCCGCATCTTTCCCTTGGATCCGAACAGGCCGACAAGGGCCGGCTCTCCCTTGGGAAGAACATCGGTTTCAGTGGCATGTTGTGCCACGTTCGCGGGCGTCCTGCCCGTCTTTCTCGTCAGGTTCATGAATGTGCTCGCCGCTAGTACGCCCGGCCTTGCCGCGGCCGGTTTCCCGTGATCCGCGCAGCCTCTAGCAGGCGCGACAGGCAGTCGGAAAGCGGGTTTTCTGCGATGCAGCGAATTCTTGCCGCCCCATCCCCCGGCACGAGCGGAATCCGGCCTGTCAGGCGCGGGTCATTCTGCCACCGCCTTGAGGCGGAAGCCCTTCTCCATCATGTCCGAAGGTTCGACCGGGTATTCGCCCGAGAAACACGCGTCGCAATATTGCGGGCAATCGTCGTTGCGCCCGCCGGCCTCGCCCACCGCACGATAAAGCCCGTCCAGCGAGATGAACTTCAGGCTGTCCACCGCCAGGTGCTCGCGCATCTCCTCCTCGGACATTGTGGCGGCCAGCAGCTTCTCGCGCTGGGGCGTGTCCACCCCGTAGAAACAGGGCCACGCGGTGGGCGGGGAAGCGATGCGGAAATGCACCTCGCGCGCGCCGGCATCGAGGATCATTTCCTTGATCTTGCGCGAGGTGGTGCCGCGCACCACCGAATCGTCCACCAGGATCACCCGCTTGCCGCGGATCAGGGCGCGGTTGACGTTCAGCTTCAGCCGCACGCCCATGTTGCGGATCTGCTCGGTCGGCTCGATGAAGGTGCGGCCCATGTACTGGTTGCGGATGATCCCCATGGCGTAGGGGATGCCCGACTCCAGCGAATAGCCGATCGCCGCCGGCGTGCCGCTGTCGGGGACCGGGCAGACGATATCGGCCTCGACCGGGGCTTCCTTGGCCAGCTCGCGCCCGATCGCCTCGCGGGTTTCATAGACGCTGCGCCCGCCCAGGATCGAATCGGGGCGCGAGAAATAGACATGCTCGAAGATGCAGAACTTCGAGGGGCGCGGGCGGAAGGGGTGGCGGCTGTCAAGGCCGCTTTCGTCGATCACCACCATCTCGCCCGGTTCGATCTCGCGCAGGAATTCGGCGCCGATGATGTCCAGCGCGCAGGTTTCCGAGGCAAGCACCCAGCCCTCGCCCAGCCGGCCCAGCACCAGCGGCCGCACCCCGTGGGCATCGCGCACGCCGATCAGCTGGTTCGAGGTCATGGCCACCACCGAGAAGGCGCCCTCGACCCGGCGCAGCGCGTCCTCCATCCGCTCGGGGATGTCGCGTTGCAGCGACCGTGCCATCAGGTGAATGATGCATTCGCTGTCCGAGGAGGACTGGAAGATCGATCCGCGCTCGATCAGTTCGCGCCGCAGCGCCTCGGCATTGGTGATGTTGCCGTTATGCGCTATCGCCGCCCCGCCCATGGCGAATTCGCCGAAGAAGGGCTGCACGTCGCGGATCGCGGTCTGGCCCTTCGATCCGGCGGTGGAATAGCGCACATGGCCAATGGCCAGCGGGCCGGGCAGGGTTTCCATCACCTTCTGCGAGGTGAAATTGTCGCGCACATATCCGAACCGGCGGGCATTGTTGAACCCGTGTTCGGGGTCGTGCGAGACGATGCCACCGGCTTCCTGTCCGCGATGCTGCAACGCGTGCAGGCCCAGGGCCACGAAATTGGCGGCATCGGTGACACCGATGATGCCGAAAATGCCGCACTCCTCTTTCAGGTGATCGTCGTCGAAGGGGTGGGCGGGGGGCATCTGGCGCATGGAGGGCGGCTCCGAATCCCGGCGATTGTCGTCGGGTCCCTATTAACCCCTGTTCCAGGGACTGTCACGAAACTATCACGTGGCGCCGCCCGCCGGCCGGTCGGCCGGTGCAACGGGCGGGCTGGGCGCGCGGGGGCCGCTCAGTTCGCCTTGTCGCACACGCCCACCAGCTGATCGTACCGGGAGGTCACCCAGCCCAGCGCCTGCTCGGGGTCGCGTTCGGCGATCTTGTCGTTGAGGCGCGAGAACACGCTGGCCGAGCGGCTGTCATCCACCATCGCGTAGCTCTGCCCGGACATGACCTTGTCATAGACGAAGAAGGCGATCGCCACGAGGATGATCCCGCGCAGCACCCCGAACAGGAAGCCCAGCCCCTGGTCGACCCCGCCCAGCGCCGAGCGTTGAACCAGCGCCGAGAACAGCGGGGTGAAGAAGGATACCACGATCAGTGCCACGGCAAAGACCGAGGCGAAGGCCGCGATCACGCTGAGTTCGCAACTGTCGCCGATGAATTCGCCGATCACCGGGATCTCGCGCACCAGCGGCTCCGCCTGAGGCGCGAAGATGAAGGCCAGGACCGCCGCCGCGATCCAGCCGGCAATGGCCATCAGTTCGCGCACGATGCCGCGCGAATAGGCCAGCAGCGCGGAGATCACGATGATGATCGCCACCACGCCGTCTATGATGGTGAAGCCTTCCATGGTTTCCTGCCTGTCCCCATCCTTGTCCTGGCGGCGTTCTAGCCGGCGCCGAAGATTTCGCCAACAAGGCCGGCGAGCGTCGCCGCCGGCATGAGCGCGAGACCGCCGACCGATGCGGCCTTGTCCCCGGCCGGAGCGATCGCACGGGTGAAACCAAGTTTTCGCGCCTCTTTCAACCTGTTTTCGGTCTGCGAGACCGGGCGCAGCGCGCCGGAGAGGCTGATTTCGCCGAAAATCACCGTTTCGGCGGGCAGGGGGGCGTCCTCACGCGCGCTCAGCAGGGCGGCGGCGACGGCCAGGTCGGCGGCCGGCTCGCTGATCTTCATGCCGCCGGCCACGTTCAGATAGACGTCGAGCCCGGCAAAGGGGATGCCGCAGCGGGCCTCGAGCACCGCCAGGATCATCGCCAGCCGCCCCGAATCCCAGCCGACCACGGACCGGCGCGGCTGCGACAGCGGCGAGGGCGCGACCAGCGCCTGGAATTCCACCAGCACGGGGCGGGTGCCCTCGATCCCGGCAAAGACCACCGAGCCGGGCGTCGGCTCTCCCCGTTCGCCGAGAAACAGCGCCGAAGGGTTGGTCACTTCGGCAAGCCCCGCGCCGGTCATCTCGAACACGCCGATTTCGTCGGCGGGGCCGAAGCGGTTCTTGACCGCGCGCAGGATGCGGAACTGGTGGCCGCGTTCGCCCTCGAAATAGAGCACGGTATCGACCATGTGTTCGACCACCCGCGGGCCTGCGATCTGGCCGTCCTTGGTGACATGGCCGACCATGACCACCGACACGCCGCGGCGCTTGGCGAAGGTGGTGAGCTCGTGCGCTGCCGCGCGCACCTGGGCGACGCTGCCCGGCGCGCTTTCCACGTTGTCGGCCCACATGGTCTGGATCGAGTCGATGATGACCAGGCCCGGCCGTTCGGCCTCGAGCGTGGTGAGGATGTCGCGCAGGTTGGTTTCGGCGGCAAGTTTCACCGGCGCCTGCGCCAGGCCCAGCCGGCGGGCGCGCATCCGCACCTGGGCGCTGGCCTCCTCGCCCGAGACGTAGAGCGTCTTCAACCCGGCCCCGGCAAAGCGCGCCGCGGCCTGCAGCAGCAGGGTCGACTTGCCGATCCCCGGGTCGCCGCCCACGAGGATGGCCGAGGCCGGCACCAGCCCGCCGCCGAGCACGCGGTCGAGTTCCTCGATCCCGCTGCGGGCGCGGGGGGGAGGCGTTTCTTCCGTGGCCAGGTCGGACAGCGGCACGGCGCGGCCGCGCCGGGTGCCCAGCGATTTTCCGGCGGGGCCGGTGGAAAGGCCCGCATCTTCGGTGATGGTGTTCCATGCCCCGCAGGCATCGCAGCGCCCCGACCACTTGTTGTGGGTGGCGCCGCAGGCGTTGCAGGTGAAGGAAGCCGTCTTTTTCATGGGGAAATCCGGTTCATGGGGAAATCCGGGTGCCGGACAGTGACAGGGCCAGCGAGGCGAGGATGCAGCCGGTGAAGAGGTAGAGCCCCCAGGCGGTTTCCACGGTGGCATAGCCCACCCCCTTGACCACCACCACATAGAGCGCGATCAGGAAAACGTCGGCCATGGCCAGCTTGCCCAGCCATGTGAGCGCGGGCAGGGTGGACGGGGCGAGCAGGCCAAAATGGACAAGCGCCAGCCCGATGGTTTTCAGCCACGGTGCGAAGATGGCGAAGAAGGTGACCAGCAGCGCCAGCCCCACATCGGTGTCCCACAGCACCTGGAGGCCCGAGATCACCGAGATCTCGCTCAGCCCGAACAGGGGCAGCAGGCCGGCGCGCAGGAGGGGGGCGAACCACGAGACGGGGAACAGCACCAGCAGCGCCAGATTGGCGAGGACGATCAGCGGCCGGATCATGTGTCGCGTCCCGCGATCGGCGCCGCCGGGGGGCTGTCTGCCCCCCGCCGCCTGCGGCGGCTCCCCCCGAGAGTATTTGGAGCAAGATGAAGGGGCAGGCGGGGGGTCATCGGACGGCCTCGATGGGGCCCTCCGCGCGGCCGTGGATGAACTGGTCGAGATAGGGATCGCCCGAGTTATCCATTTCGGAGACCGGGCCGGTCCATTTTATCACCCCGTCATGCAGCATGGCGACGTTGTCGGCGATGGCGCGCACGCTGGTCATGTCGTGGGTGATGGTGATGGCGGTGGCGCCCATTTCGACCACGATTTCGCGGATCAGTTCGTTGATGACGCCCGACATGATCGGGTCGAGCCCGGTTGTCGGTTCGTCGAAGAAGATGATTTCGGGCTCGGCGGCGATGGCGCGGGCAAGGCCGACGCGTTTCTGCATCCCGCCCGACAGTTCGGCCGGGAAGAGATCGGCCACCTCGGGTTTGAGCCCGACGCGGCGCAGTTTCTCGATGGCGACGGCGCGGGCTTCTTCGGGGGGGCGTTTGAGCGAGCCGCGCAGCAGCCGGAAGGCCACGTTCTGCCAGACGCTGAGCGAATCGAACAGCGCGCCGCCCTGAAACAGCATCCCGAAGCGGGCGAGAAAGGCGTCCCGGTCGCCCGTGGCGGCGTCCTTCCCGTCCACGAGGATGCGCCCCGAGTCCGGCTTGATGAGGCCGAGGATGATCTTGAGCGCCACCGACTTGCCGGTGCCGGATCCGCCGATGATGACCATCGAGGTGCCCTTTTCGACCTCGAGCGTCATCCCGCGCAGCACGTGGTTGTTGCCGAAGGACTTGTGGATGTTCTCCATGCGGATCATAGCGAGAAGAACACTCCCGTGAGCACGAAATTGGCAGCGAGGATCAGGATCGCGGCAGCCTCGACGCTGCCCTTGGTGGCTCGGCCCACGCCCTGTGCGCCGCGGCCCGATTCCATGCCGTAGTAGCAGCCCATCAGGGCCGCGATGACGCCGAAGGCGGCGCCTTTTGCCAGCGAGGACACCACGTCGCGCATTTCGAGGAAATCGACGGTGTTCTGCAGGTAGGCGGCGGCGTTGAAGCCGAGATTCTGGACGCCGACCGCATAGCCTCCGGCGATGCCGATGACATCGCCCACGCCGACGAGAAACGGCACCATCACCAACGCCGCCAGAACGCGCGGGGCGATGAGGTATTTCACCGGATGGGTGGAAAGCGTCACCAGCGCGTCGATCTGTTCGGTCACCTTCATGGTGGCGATCTCGGCGGCGATCGAGGAGGTCACGCGGGCGGCGATCATCAGCCCCACCAGCACCGGGCCCAGTTCGCGGACCATGCCGATGGCGACGATCTGGGGGACCACCGATTCGGCGTTGAAGCGCGATCCGCCGGCATAGATCTGCAGCGCCAGCGCGCCGCCGGTGAAGATGGCCGTCAGCCCCACGACGGGCAGGGACAGCCAGCCGATGTTCAGCAGCGCCATGGCGATTTCGCGAGGATAGAAGGGGGGGCGCAGGATGTGGGAGAAGGCGCTCAGGGCAAAGATCGTCATCCGGCCGACAAGCGCCAGCGAGCCGAGAGTCGCATGGCCCAGCCGTTCGAGCGCCGCGATCGGGTTCATCCCGTATAGCTCCGGACATAGCGCGGACCCAGCGAGGTGAGTATCTCGTAGCCGATCGTACCGGCGGCCCGGGCAAGTTCGTCCACACCCTGTTGGCGGCCGAGGATCGTCAGCCGTTCGGGTTCGTGAGCGAGCCCCGAGACATCGACGGTGATGAGGTCCATCGACACTCGGCCGCGCACCGGGCAGGCGGTATCGCCATGATACAGCCACGCCCTCGGCCCCATTGCGCGGATCAGCCCGTCGGCATAGCCGGCGGCGACGGTGGCGATGCGGCTTCGGCGCGGCGCGGTCCACGTGTTGCCGTATCCGACGGTTTCGCCGGGGGCCAGTTCGCGGATCTGGATCACCGGCAGATCCAGCGTCACCACCGGCTGGGCCTGTGCGAAGGGCAGCCCGCCATAGAGGCCGATGCCGGGGCGGGTCAGGTCGAAGTGCCACTCCGGCCCCAGCAGGATGCCGCCGGTGGCCGAGAGCGACCTGGGCACATCGATTCCCGCGGTCAATTCCCTGAAAATGCGAAGCTGTTTCGCATTCATCGGATGGTCGGGCTCGTCTGCGCAGGCCAGGTGTGACATGATCAGGATCGGCATCTGGGCGATGGCGATGTCGCGCAGGGCGGCCCATTCCTCGGGCTCGATGCCGAGCCGGTTCATGCCGGTATCGAGCTGGATGCCGAAGGACTGGCGCGGCGTGCGCTCCACATGCCGCAGCATCTGGTCCACCGAATTGATCATCGGCGTGAGGTCATGGTCGCGGATCAGGTCGGAATCGCCTTCCATGTGCCCGGAAAAGACCAGGATCACGGGTCCCGGACCGACCGCCCGGCGCAGTTCCGCACCCTCTTCGGCGACGGCGACGAAAAACTTGCGCACGCCGGCGCGGGCCAGCGCACGGGCCACTTCCACGGCGCCCAGCCCGTAGGCGTTCGCCTTGACCACGGCGCCGGTTTCGCAGGCGGTCATGGCATCGAGCGCACGCCAGTTGGCGACTACGGCCGAAAGGTCGATTGCAAGACGTCCGGTGCTCATGCGGCTTTGTTGACGGGATGGCTGGCAAGGTCAAGGGTCAAGGAGTTGCGGCGCAGGGCGTTGCGAGGCGGAGGGGCTCTGCCCCCGGCGCGGCAGGCCGCGGCTCCCCCGGAGAACTTGGTGCAAGAGGAAGAACGAGCAGGACGACCTCGTGCCCTTTCATCTTGCCGGAAGGGTCTATACCAGCTCAGTGTCTGAGCGGTTTCATTCTGCTCGATTTGAGCAGGGTCTTGTAGAGGTCATTCTTGCGGTTGTTGAAGCGGA
>JALTNO010000038.1 GCA_027000645.1 Paracoccaceae bacterium
GGCCTCTCAGCTCCTTCTCCAGCTTGCCCAGCGTCTTTTCCAGCCGCGTCTTCTCCGCCCCGATATCGATGATGTCGGCCAGGGGCAGGCCGAAGGTGGCGCCCTCGACCGCGATCGTCACCGCCCCCCTGGGCAACTCGGCCACCTGCGCAAGGCTTTCCACCCGCGCCAGCCGCCGGATCAGCGCCTCGTTGCGCGCCCATGCCGCCCTGCCGCGGGCATCGATTTCGGCCACCACCAGAGGCACGTAAAGACCCGCGCGGACATGCATCTGCGCCCGGGCCGAGCGGATCTCCTCGATCAGCGCGATCACCCAGTTCATCTCGTGATCGGCGGCCTCGTCCACCAGATCGGCCGGGGCATGTTCCGGCCAGTCCGCATGCACCAGCATCTTTTCGCGCCGCCCCGACAGGCTCCATAATTCCTCGGTGATGAAGGGCATGATCGGGTGCAGCAGGATCAGGCACTGGTCCAGAACCCATTTCATCACCGCCCGCGTTTCGTCGCGCAGCGCCACGTCCTCGCCCTGCAGCAGCGGCTTGGAGAATTCCACGAACCAGTCGCAGACCTTGCCCCAGACAAAGGCGTAAAGCGCATTCGCCGCATCGTTGAAGCGGAAATTCTCCAGCGCCTCGTCCACCGTGGCCCGGACCTTGGCGGTCTCGCCCAGGATCCAGCGGTTGAGCGTCGCCTCGGCCCGCGGGGTGCCCTCGACGGAGACCTCGAAAACGCCGTTCATCTCGGCGAAACGGGCAAAGTTCCACAGCTTGGTGCCGAAATTGCGATAGCCGGCAATGCGCTGGGTCGAAAGCTTCAGATCCCGCCCCATGGCCGCCATCGCCGTCAGCGTGAAGCGCACCGCATCGGCGCCGTATTCGTCGATCAGCTCCAGCGGGTCCAGCACGTTGCCGAGGCTCTTGGACATCTTCTTGCCCTTCTCGTCGCGGACGAGGGCGTGCGTATAGACGGTGTGGAAGGGCTTTTCCCCCACCACCGCCAGCTGCATCATGATCATCCGCGCCACCCAGAAGAACAGGATGTCGAACCCCGTCACCAGTACGTCGGTGGGAAAGTATTTCTTCAGCTCGGGCGTGTCCTCGGGCCAGCCGAGCGTTCCGATCGGCCACAGCCCCGAGGAAAACCAGGTGTCGAGCACGTCGGGGTCGCGGAACAGAGTGACGACAACCTCCGACTCGTCGGAGTTCCACAACACCATTGCCGGGTTCCGTTCCGCGCCTCCAGAATGTTTTCCAACAGGACGGGAAGTCAGAGTCGCCAGATCGGCGAACTCCACTGAAACCTTGGCATCGGTTTGTTCGCCGTAATACTTCTCGGCCTGGATCCGGACCTCCTGTTCCTGCGAGCCGCAAAACATCCGGGGTTGGGATTTGACGTGGGTGAACTTCGCCGGCTCTCCGACGCTCTGAGGTCCATACCACACCGGGATCTGGTGACCCCACCACAACTGGCGCGAGATGCACCAGGGTTCGATATTTTCCAGCCAGTGGAAATAGACCTTCTTCTGCTGCTCGGGGAGGATCTCGATCTCGCCCTTGCGCACGGCCTCGATCGCGGGGCCCACGATCTTTGCCGTGTCCACGAACCACTGATCGGTCAGCATCGGCTCGATCACCACCTTCGAGCGATCCCCGAAGGGCTGCATGATCGGCTTGTACTCGACCAGCGGCACCTCGTTGCCCTCGGCGTCGGTGGTCATCACCGCCAGCCCCTCGCTGGTGATCTGCTCGACCACGCGCTTTCGGGCCTCGTAGCGGTCAAGCCCGCGCAGATCGTCCGGCACCAGGTTGAGGCTGTCCACCAGCGCGGCGTCGAATTCCATCTCGCCGCGGGCGATCTTTTGCGCGATGGCGGCGCATTCGGCATATGGGGCGCCGTCGCTGCGCATATGCGCTCGGGTGTCCATCAGCCGGTAGAGGGGAATGCCGTTGCGCTGCGCCACGGCGTAGTCGTTGAAGTCGTGCGCGCCGGTGATCTTCACCGCGCCCGAGCCGAATTCCGGGTCCGGGTATTCGTCGGTAATGATCGGGATCAGGCGTCGATGCTCCTTCGGGCCGACGGGAATTTCGCACAATTTCCCGACGATTGGCGCGTAACGCTCATCCGATGGATGGACCGCCACCGCGCCGTCGCCCAGCATGGTTTCGGGGCGCGTGGTGGCAATCGAGATATAGTCGCGCTCTTCCTCGAAGACGACGTTGCCGTCCTCGTCGCGCTCAACATAGGTGTAGGTCTCGCCCCCGGCCAGCGGATACTTGAAGTGCCACATCTGGCCGGGCACCTCGATGTTTTCCACTTCGAGATCGGAAATGGCGGTCTCGAAATGCGGGTCCCAGTTGACCAGCCGCTTGCCGCGATAGATCAGCCCCTTGCGATACATGTCCACGAAGACCTTGATGACGGCATCGTGGAAATTGCCCTCTTCGCCCCTGGGCGCGCCGGGGGCGCCGGACATGGTGAAGGCGTTGCGCGACCAGTCGCAGGAGGCGCCCAGCCGTTTCAGCTGGTTGATGATGGTGCCGCCCGACTGCTGCTTCCATTCCCACACCTTCTGCAGGAACTTCTCGCGCCCCAGCTCGCGCCGCCCCGGCTGGCCCTCTTCGGCCAGCTTGCGTTCCACCACCATCTGGGTCGCAATCCCGGCATGGTCCTGGCCGGGCTGCCAGAGCGTGTCGAAGCCGCGCATCCGATGCCAGCGCACCAGGATGTCCTGCAGCGTGTTGTTGAAGGCGTGCCCCATGTGCAGGCTGCCGGTCACGTTGGGCGGCGGGATCATGATGCAGAAGGTTTCCGCGCGGCGGGCATTGGCGCCCGCCCTGAAACACCCGGCCCGTTCCCAGGCCTGGTAAAGGCGGCCCTCGGCCTCGGCCGCATTGAAGGTCTTGTCCATCGCCATGCTGAGCGTCCCCTTTCCGGTCGGGGGTTCCTCTAGCGAAAGGCGCGGGGAAGGGGAAGGCGGAAATGCCCGCCGGAGGCGGGCCGGGCGGTGGTCAGGCCTCCAGCTCGGCGTCCCAGTAGAGGAAGTCGATCCAGCTTTCATGCAGCAGGTTGGGGGGGAACTTGCGGCCGATGTTGCGCAGCTCCTCCGGTTGGGGCTGACGCGGCGGGCGGCGCAGGGTCATGCCGGCCTCGCGCAGCGATTTCGCCCCCTTCTTCAGATTGCACGAAGAGCAGGCCGCCACCACGTTCTGCCAGCTGGTGACGCCGCCGGCGGCGCGCGGCACCACGTGGTCGAAGGTCAGATCGCCCCTTGCGCCGCAGTACTGGCAGCGGAATTCGTCCCGCAGAAAAAGATTGAAGCGCGTGAAGGCCACGCGCTTGAGAGGTTTCACATAGTCCTTCAGGACCACGACCGAGGGGATGCGTATTTCGGTGCTGGGACTGCGCACCACCGCGTCATATTCGGCGACGATGGCGACCCGGTCCAGCCACACCGCCTTGATCGCCTCCTGCCAGGGCCAGAGCGAAAGCGGGTAATAGGACAGCGGCCGGTAATCCGCGTTCAGCACCAGCGCCGGGTGCTGCTTCAACGCGCCCGGTTCACGCACGAAACCGGTTCTGAAATTGCCGTCCATTCGCGACTCGTCCTCCGCCCTGTCGGCCGATCCTCGGCCTTTCCAGGGCGGGGAGTCCCGCCCCAGCCTGAGACCGACTATATATCGCGTATGCCCGCAGGCAACCCCGGAGGCGAACACAACATGTCGCGGGCGCGGGGTGTCGGCGACCTTTCCTTGCCCATCATCGCGGGTCTGGCGCTTGCGCCGGGCGGGCGGTCGCTGCTAGAGCCGCGCCCATGACCCGCCTGATCCGCTTCAACAAGCCCTTCGGCGTGCTGGCGCAGTTCACCGATCGGGGCAATGCGGGCACGCCCCGCCGCACGCTGTCCGATTTCATCGACCTGCCCGGCGTCTATCCGGCCGGGCGGCTGGACCGCGACAGCGAGGGGCTGATGCTGCTGACCGACGACGGGCGGCTGCAGGCGCGCATCGCCCATCCGCGCCACAAGATGGAAAAGGCCTATTGGGTCCAGGTCGAAGGCGTGCCGGACGAGGCCGCGCTGGCGGCGCTGCGGCGGGGGGTGGAGCTGAAGGACGGCCGCACCCGTCCCGCGAAGGTGCGCCGCATCGACGCGCCGCCCGGCCTGTGGCCGCGGGTGCCGCCGATCCGGGTGCGAAAGACGGTGCCGGACAGCTGGATCGAACTGGTCATCCGCGAGGGCCGAAACCGGCAGGTGCGCCGGATGACGGCGGCCGTCGGGCATCCCACGCTGCGCCTGATCCGCTGGCGGATCGGGCCCTGGACGCTGGGCGGCCTGGCCCCCGGCGCGTGGGAGGAGCTTCCCCGCGCCGCGTGGCCGGCTCAGTTCAGGTAGAACTCGCCCACCACGTTCTGCCACTGCCCGGGCGAGATCATCTTGCGGTGGGTGAACCGGACCGAGTGCAGCGGCCCGTCGATCTCGCGCTGCCAGAATTCGATGAATTCGAACAGGCGCGGATGATCCGGCGCAATGTCGTATTCCTGCCAGATGAAGCTGTTGAGCACATGCGCATGGTCCGGCATGTGGTAGAAGAATTCGGCCGTGGTCAGGCCATAGCCCTTGAGCATCAGTTCGGTTTCGCTTCTCTCCATGAATCGCCTCATGTTCCTCGCTTGTGGAATCATGATGCGTCAGAAATCTTTATTTTCAAAGAAAACAAAGTGTTATCAGGTGACTGCCGCGGCTGCCAGTTTCGTGCCCCGCGGGCCATTGCACCTCATATGCCGGGTCTGATAAGGTGCATCCACAAGATGTAGTCCCTGCGGAAAGACAGGCAGAAAACGTGAGCGACACCCCGGAAGGCCCTGAAAACGTGGAAGAAAACGGATCGGACCTGCGCGGTCACGACGGCCCGACCATTTCCATCGAATCCGAGATGCGGACGTCCTACCTGGACTACGCGATGTCGGTCATCGTCAGCCGCGCGATTCCCGATCTGCGCGACGGGCTCAAGCCCGTGCACCGGCGCATCCTCTATGCGATGCACGAGACCGGCAACACCCATGACAAGCCCTACCGCAAGTCGGCCCGCCCGGTGGGCGACGTGATGGGCAAGTATCACCCCCATGGCGACAGCGCGATCTATGACGCGCTGGTGCGCATGGCGCAGGACTTTTCCATGAGCCTGCCGCTGCTTGACGGGCAGGGCAATTTCGGCTCGATGGATGGCGACAACCCGGCGGCGATGCGCTATACCGAGGTCCGCATGGCCCGGGCCGCGGCCTATCTTCTGGCCGATATCGACAAGGACACGGTCGATTTCCAGGACAATTACGACGGCAAGGACCGTGAACCCACCGTCCTGCCGGCGCGCTTTCCCAACATGCTGGTCAACGGGGCGGGGGGCATCGCCGTGGGCATGGCCACCAACATCCCTCCGCACAATCTGGGCGAGGTGATCGATGCCACCCTGGCGCTGATCGAAAACCCGGATCTGAGCAGCGAGGACCTGATCGCCCACATCCCCGGCCCCGATTTTCCCACCGGGGGCGTGATGCTGGGGCGCTCGGGCGCGCGCAAGGCCTATCTGGAAGGGCGCGGCAGCGTCATCATCCGGGCGAAAACCCATGTCGAAGAGCTGCGCAAGGACCGCTTTGCCATCGTCGTGGACGAGATCCCCTATCAGGTGAACAAGGCGGCGATGATCGAGAAGATCGCCGAGGCCGTGCGCGAGAAGCGGATCGAGGGCATCGCCCATGTCCAGGACGAATCCGACCGCAACGGCGTGCGCGTGGTGATCGAACTGAAGCGCGACGCCACGGCCGAGGTGGTGCTGAACCAGCTGTGGCGGTTCACGCCGATGCAGACCAGTTTCGGCTGCAACATGCTGGCGCTCAATGGCGGCCGGCCCGAGCAGCTGACCCTGCGCCGCTTTCTCACCGCCTTTCTCGACTTCCGCGAAGAGGTGGTGGCGCGGCGCACCGCCTATCTGCTGCGCAAGGCGCGCGAACGCAGCCACCTGCTGTGCGGTCTTGCGGTGGCGGTCAGCAACGTGGACGAGGTGGTGGCCACGATCCGCTCCTCCGCGGACGCGGCCGAAGCCCGGCGGCGGCTGATGGAACGGCGCTGGCCCGCGGCCGAAATCGCCGACTATATCCGCCTGATCGACGATCCGACCCACAAGATGAACGAGGACGGCACCTACAACCTGTCCGAGGCCCAGGCCCGCGCCATCCTCGACCTGAGACTGCAGCGCCTGACCCAGATCGGCGTGCGCGAGGTGACCGACGAGCTTGAGGATCTGGCCGGGAAGATCCGGGAATACCTGGCGATCCTGGCCTCGCGCGAACGGATCCTTTCGATCATCGCCGACGAGCTGCGCGAGGTGAAGGAACTCTTCGCCGTGCCCCGCCGGACCGAGATCGTCGAATGGGCGGGCGACATGGAGGACGAGGACCTCATCGAGCGCGAGGACATGGTGGTCACGGTCACCGCCTCGGGCTGGATCAAGCGCACGCCGCTGGCCGAGTTCCGCGCCCAGAAACGCGGCGGCAAGGGGCTGTCGGGCATGGCCACCAAGGAAGAGGACGTGGTGACCACCCTGTTCGTGGCCAACACCCACACGCCGCTTCTGTTCTTCACCACCGATGGCATGGTCTACAAGCTCAAGTGCTGGCGCCTGCCGCAGGGCGGACGCACCGCGCGCGGCAAGGCCATCGTCAACATCCTGCCGATCCCCCAAGGCGTGTCGGTGGCCGCGATCATGCCGGTGGATGCGCCGGAAGAGGATTGGGACAAGCTGCAGATCGTCTTCGCCACCAGCGCCGGCGATGTGCGGCGCAACCAGCTTTCCGATTTCACCAATGTGCGCTCCAACGGCAAGATCGCCATGAAGCTGCCCGAGGGGGTCGAACTGGTCAATGCCCGCATCGCCTCGGAAGAGGACGACATGATGCTGGTGACGCGCGCGGGCCGGGCCATCCGTTTCCCGACCACCGCCGTGCGGGTGTTCAAGGGGCGCGATTCGACCGGCGTGCGCGGCATCCGTCTGGGCGCGGACGACCGGGTGGTGTCGATGTCGGTCATCCGCCATTTCGAGGCCAGGCCGGACGAACGCGCCGCCTATCTCAAGATGCGCCGGGCGGTCGCCGGCGACACCGAGCCGGTCACCGAGCCGGCCGAGGAGGAGGAAGTCAGCGCCTTCGCCACCATCAGCCAGGAGCGTTATGCCGAGATGTCGGCGGCCGAGAACCTCATCCTCACCATTACCGCCGGCGGGCTGGGCAAGCTGACCTCCAGCCACGACTACCCGGTGCGCGGCCGGGGCGGGCAGGGTGTCGCGGCGTGGGAAAAGTCGATGCGCGGCGGGCCGCTGGTGGCCTCGTTCCGGGTCGGGATGGACGATCAGGTGATGCTTGCCACCTCGACGGGGCAGTCGATCCGGGTGCCGGTTGCGGGCATTTCCTTCCGTTCGCGCAGCGCCGGCGGCGTCAAGGTGTTCAACACCCGCCCCGGCGAGGAAGTGGTCAGCGTGGCCCGCATCGCCGAACAGGGCGACGAGGAAGAATGATCGTGGCGGGCGGCTTCGGCCGCCCGGTCGGGGGCGGCGGCGCGCTCACATCAGTGCCGGTGAGAGCACGTAACCCAGATAGACCATGGACATCAGGATGAGACGCATTTTCCTGTCCTCTCTTGCGCCCTCACCCGTGCCCGATCCGACATGAAACTTGCGGCGCGAATGTGGCGCGGATCCGGCGAGGGGACCGGATCGTGCCACATTCCGCGTCATCGGCGAAAACCCGCCTTCTTCCCCG
>JALTNO010000039.1 GCA_027000645.1 Paracoccaceae bacterium
GCCATGCCGCTGGACGGGTTCCGGGCCGCGCTCGAGGCGCACGGGGTCGAGCCCGTCGCTCTTGCCCGGCATCTCTCGGTCGATCTTCCGGCGGTGTTCCGGCGCCTGGCGATGATGCCCGAGGGCGTACTGCCCTTCGATCCCGGGCTGGTGATCTGCGACGCATCGGGCAGTATCCTGTTCCGCAAGCCGGTCACGGGTTTTGCCATGCCGCGGCACGGCGAATCATGCCCGCTCTGGCCGCTGTTCACCGCGCTCAACCGCCCCCTGGCGCCGATTCGGCGGCGGGTGTCGCAACTGGGGCGGATCACGGTCGATTTCGACTGCTTCGCGGTTTCGTGGCCCCAGTTCCCGCCCGATTTCGATGCCGACCCGGTCTATCGCTCGGCCATGCTGATCGTGCCGGCAGAGGGCGCGGCGGACATGGGCGGGAACACGGGCGGGAACACGGGCGGGAACACGGGCGGAAACACGGGCGGGAACGGCGGGGCCGCGGTTCAGCCGGTGGGCAGCTCCTGCCGGGTCTGCCCCCGCGACGGCTGCCCCGCGCGGCGCGAGCCCTCGATCCTGAGCGAAGAGTTTTGACACATGCGTTCCGTCGTGAGTAAATTCGCCAAAGGCGTTGCGTCTGCACAAGGTTTGCGCAACGCGGGGAGGAATGCCGGAAAATGAATCGACACGTTCTGCTGATAGAGGATGAGCCCAACATCACCGAGGCCATCCGCTTTCTGCTGACGCGGGATGGCTGGCGGGTCGATGCGCATGCCAACGGCGCCGATGCGGTCGAGGTGATCCGCAAGGCCCGCCCCGATCTGGTGATCCTCGACGTGATGCTGCCGGGCCGCAGCGGGATCGAGATCATCCGCGATCTTCGCCACAGCCCCGAATGCCGGGATCTGCCGGTGCTGATGCTGACCGCGCGCGGCCAGGCCCGCGACCGGGAAATGGCGGAAAAGGCGGGGGTGAGCCGCTTCATGACCAAGCCGTTCTCGAACGAAGAGGTGCTTGACGCCGTGCGTGATCTCTACGAGCGGGCGGCGGGGACATGACCGGCGCGGGCGCCGGGCGGGGCAGATCCCCAGCCGCGCCGCCGCCGGTGTTCCTCGAGCGGCAGAGCTACCGGCGGCGCCGGCTGATCGACGCGGCCCGGCTGCTGCCGATCCTGGGCGCGACGCTGTTCGCGATCCCGCTCCTGTGGCCGCGGGGGCAGGGCGAGGGCGTGGATCCCGTGCCCACATCATCGGCCAGCCTCTACATCTTTTCCGTCTGGGCCGGGCTGATCGTGCTCAGCGGCCTGTTCGGGTATCTGGCCCGCGGGCAGGAGCGGTCGGACGACGGGAGCAGTGGCGGGAGCAGTGACGGAAACGGTGGCGGGGCCGGGGAGCCGGGGGACGTCTGATGGCCACGGTCAACGTCCTGATCGTCGTCAGTCTCGTCTACGTGGCGTTTCTCTTCGCCGTGGCCTTCATCGCCGACAGGCTTGCCGCGACCGGGCGCAGCACCTGGCTGCGCACGCCGCTGGTCTATACCCTGTCGCTGTCGATCTACTGCACCGCCTGGACCTTTTACGGAGCGGTGGGGTACGCCGCGCGCTCGGGGCTGGAATTCGTCACCATCTATCTGGGGCCGACGCTGGTCATGGTCGGCTGGTGGTGGGGGCTGCGCAAGCTGGTGAGGATCGGGCGCAGCCAGCGGGTGACCTCGATCGCCGACCTGATCTCGTCCCGCTACGGCAAGTCGAACACGCTGGCGATCGGGGTGACGGTGCTGGCGGTGCTGGGGGTGACGCCCTATATCGCGCTGCAGCTGCAGTCGATCACCCTGTCCTTTTCCAACTTCTTCGAGGGCCAGCAGGTCGCCCATTACAACGATACGCGGATGGTGCTGTGGGTTGCGGCGGGGCTGGCGATCTTCGCAATCCTGTTCGGCACCCGCAACCTCGATGCCAACGAGCGCCACCACGGCGTGGTCACGGCGGTGGCGGTCGAGGCGGTGGTGAAGCTGGTGGCGCTGCTGGCGGTGGGGATCTTCGTGGTCTGGGGGTTGGCCGGCGGGGTCGGCGAGACGCTGGCGCGGATCGACGAGTCCCGGATCGGGACGTGGCAGGTGGACGCCTCGCGCTGGGCGGCGATCACCTTCCTGTCGGCGGCCGCCTTCGTCACCCTGCCGCGGATGTTCCAGGTGATGGTGGTGGAAAACGACGATGAACGCCACCTGCGCACGGCGGCCTGGGCATTTCCGCTGTACATGCTGCTGATCAGCCTGTTCGTGGTGCCGATCGCCGCGGTGGGGCTTGAACTCATGCCGGAGGGGGCCAACCCCGACATGTTCGTGCTGACCCTGCCGCTGTCGCAGGGGCGCGAGGGACTGGCGATGCTGTCCTTCCTGGGCGGGTTCTCGTCGGCCACCTCGATGGTGATCGTGGCGGCGATGGCGCTTTCGACCATGGTGTCCAACCATATCGTGATGCCGATCTGGCTGAGCCGGCGCGGTGGCGGGGCCTCGGTGTCGGGGGACGTACGGCACCTGGTGCTGATCTCGCGCCGGATCGCCATCGGCGTGATCATGGCGCTTGGCTATTTCTATTTCGAGCTCTCCGGGGGCGGGGCGGCGCTGGCCACCATCGGGCTGGTCAGCTTCACCGGCGTGGCCCAGATCCTGCCGGCGCTGGTGGGCGGGCTGTTCTGGCGCGGGGCCACGCGGGCGGGCGCACTGGCCGGGCTGGGCACGGGGTTCGCGCTGTGGGTCTATACCCTGCTGCTGCCGGGCATCGGCGGCGGCCTGGTGCCCGAAAGCCTGCTGTCCCAGGGGCTGTTCGGGATCGGCTGGCTGCGGCCGCAGGCGCTGTTCGGCATCGAGGGTCTGGACCCCACCGTGCACGCGGTGATGTGGAGCATGGCGCTCAATACTGCCGCGTTCTGCATCGTGTCGCTGCTGTCTTTCCCCGGCCCGCTCGAAAGACTTCAGGGCGCCCAGTTCGTCAACGTGTTCGAACATTCCGCCGGGCCGCGGGGCTGGACCGGCTCGGTCGCGCAGAGCGAGGATCTGATGATCATGTCCCAGCGCATCATGGGCGCGGGCGAGGCGCAGGATTTCTTCCGGCGCGAGGCACAGATGCAGGGGGTGCGCGGCAACCTGCCCGAGCCGACCCCGGCCTTTCTGGAGCGGCTCGAGCGCAAGCTGGCCGGCTCGGTGGGGGCGGCGACCGCCCATGCCATGATCGGCCAGATCGTCGGCGGTTCGTCGGTGTCGGTCGAGGACCTGCTGGCCGTGGCCGACGAGAGCGCGCAGCTTCTGGAATATTCCAGCCGGCTGGAGGCGAAATCGGCCGAACTTGCCCGCACCGCCCGCAAGCTTCAGGAGGCCAACGAGAAGCTGACCCAGATTTCGCGCCAGAAGGACGCCTTCCTGAGCCAGATCAGCCACGAGCTGCGCACGCCGATGACCTCGATCCGCGCCTTTTCCGAGATCCTGCGCGATACCGAGGGGCTCTCGGCCGAGGAAAAGACCCGCTATGCGGCGATCATCCACGACGAGACGCTGCGGCTGACGCGGCTGCTGAACGATCTGCTCGACCTCAGCGTGCTGGAGAACGGCGAAGTGACCCTGAACATGAGCACCGGCGCCCTGCGCGACGTGCTGGACCGCGCGGTGGCCACCGCCCTGACCGGGGTCGAACGGCCGTTGAAGGTCAATCGCCGCCGCGCCAACGAGGGTATCATCGTGCATTCCGATCTGGACCGGCTGGCGCAGGTCTTCATCAACCTGATCTCGAACGCCGCGAAATACTGCGATGCCGAAAAACCGGAACTGAGCATTTCCGTGCACGACCTGAACGGTCAGGTGACGGTGGATTTTCTCGACAATGGCAGCGGCGTGCCGCCCGAGGCCCGGGCGATGGTGTTCGAGAAATTCGCGCGCGTGGGGTCGGACCAGGCCGGGGGTGCCGGCCTGGGGCTGGCCATCTGCCGCGAGATCATGCACCGCCTGGGCGGCGAGGTGACCTATCTGAGCGGTCAGAAGGGGGGCGCTTTCCGGGTGACGCTGACCTCGGCGCGGGAGAAAGTGGCCGCCCAGTAGAGGGGCATCAACGCATTCGTAACCAACCGCGCGCTAAACCCGGAACCGAGAGGGCGCAGGGCCAGGTCGGAGGCGATGAAACCCGAAACCGATGCGAACAACGCGATCGCGCGCAAGCTGGCTTCGGCGCGGCAGGGCGCGCGGGCCGAGGCGAAGTCGGCGCTGCGTGCGTTGCGGCTGGCGATCACGCGCGCCTCTCCGGCCGAGGCGGGGCTGCCTCTTGCGGTTCTCGGCGGGACGCAGGGGTGGTGCGGGCAGGACGATCTGGCCGATCACCTGCCGCCCGACGATCTGCCGCTGCTTCTGGATGGCCCCGACGGTCGGATCGGTGGGATGTGCCTTGGCCGGGCCGTCGTGGTGGCGGTGGTGCGTCAGCTCACCACCGGCACCGTGGGGGAGGGGGAGCCGCCGGGCCGCCCCTTCACCGAGGCCGACGCCGCCCTTGTCGCGCCGCTGGTCGATGACATCATGGCGCGGGCGGGCGCTCTTGCCGCTTCGCCGGCCGATGCGGCCTGCCTGGAAGGCTACCGGTTCGGTGCCCGCATGGCGTCGGCGCGCGATCTGGCGCTGGCGCTGGAAGACGATCGTTTCCGGGTCTTTTCCCTGACCGTCCAGATCCCCGGTACCGAATGGCAGGGCGGGGTGACGCTGGTCCTGCCCGACCGGGTCGGAGCGGAGGCCGGGGCGGACGAGGCCGGGGGAGAGGACGGGCCCGGACTCGATCGCAGCATCGGGGCGATCCGGGCCGAGCTCTCTGCCGTCATGTGCCGGTTGCGGGTTCCGCTGGCGCGGCTGGAGGCGCTGCGGCCGGGGGATGTCCTGCCCCTTGCCCCGGGCCCGTTCGACAGGGCCGAACTTGTGGCGATCGACGGGCGCAGGATTGCCTCCGGGCAACTCGGGCAATGCGACGGGATGCGCGCCATTCGCCTGGGCTCCACGGCGCCGCATGCGACGGAGGGGGCGAATGGCGCCGGATTTGCTCCGGCTGATCCGCCGTCCGGTGCCGACCGCGCCGCCTCGCCGGCCGTGACGGGTGAGGCAGAGGCGCCGCCGCCCTCCCCGGCCACGGGGCCGGTGCCCGACAAGACGGATGAGGCCGAAGCGTTCGAGCGTCACCTCCGGCAGCTCAGCCCCGAGGAGGCCGCGGCCGAGATCTCGCGGCTTGCCGGGCTGGATACTCCGGACACCGCCCCGGATGGCCGGGTGGCAGGGGGCGGAGGCGAATGAGGGAACGAGGGCGCGCGCGCTCAGCCCGCGCCTGCGGCGGCCTGCTCGAAAAGAGGCCGGTATTTTTCGAGATCGTAGCCGGCGGCCCTTGCGCGGGCCAGGACGCCATCGACGCCCAGCTCGTCCAGATGCGCCAGTGCCCAGATCACCGACGAACGGGTGCCGCTGCGGCAATAGGCCAGAACGTTCCCGTCGGCCGATTCGATCAGTTCGCGGTGAATCGCGGCATTTTCCGGGGTCAGCGTCTGGTGCGTGAGTTCCAGAACCTCGAAGCGCAACCCGGCCTCGCTGGCCGCCGCGCGCAGAAGGTCGGATTTCAGATCGTCACCCACTTCGCTGTCGGGCCGGTTGCAGATCACCAGTTGGAAACCCGCCTGCGCGATCGCGGGCATGTGTTCGGCACTGATCTGCGGCGACACGTAATAGCTGGGCGTGATCGGGCGGGGGTCCATGATCGTTTCCTCGGCAGCCGGGTCTGTCTGGTCTCTCGTGCTTAGTCGCGGCCCGCGGTCCTGTCCAGCAGAGGCGGCAGGGCAGATTGCCTCGCCTTTCCGCTGCGCGGTGCAAGCCTACAGGACGTTGACCGGGATCTTCAGGAACACCTTGCCGGACTCGTCCGGGGGCGGCATGTGCCCGGCGCGCATGTTGACCTGCAGCGACGGCAGGATCAGCCGCGGCATCCCGAGCGTGCGGTCGCGGGCGTCGCGCATGGCGGTGAACTCTTCCTTGCTGCGGCCGGCGCCCACGTGGATGTTGCGCGCCTTCTCTTCCGCCACGGTGGTTTCCCAGGCATATTCGTCGCGCCCGGGCGCCTTGTAGTCGTGGCCCACGAAAATGCGCGTCTCGTCGGGCAGGGACAGGATCTTCTGGATCGACTCGTAGAGCGTTTCCGACGAACCGCCCGGAAAATCGCAGCGCGCGGTGCCGAAATCGGGCATGAACAGCGTATCGCCGACAAAGGCCGCATCCCCGATCACATAGGTCAGACAGGCCGGCGTGTGACCGGGCGTGTGCAGCACGTCTCCGCGCAGTTGGCCGATGTGGAAGCTGTCGCCTTCGCGGAACAGCCGGTCGAACTGGCTGCCGTCGCGCTGGAACTCGGTGCCTTCGTTGAAGATCCGGCCGAAGGTTTCCTGGACCACGGTGATCCGATCGCCGATACCGATCCTGCCGCCCAGCTTTTCCTGGATGTAGGGCGCGGCGGACAGGTGGTCGGCATGGACGTGGGTTTCCAGGATCCACTCGACGTTCAGCCCTTCGCGCCGGACGTAATCGATGATCGCATCGGCCGATTTCGTGCTGGTCCGCCCCGCGGCCTGGTCGAAATCGAGCACGCTGTCGATGATCGCGCAGGCGGTCCCGTTCGGGTCGCGGACGACATAGGAAACGGTGCAGGTGTCGGTGTCGAAAAATGCTTCCACTTTGGGCGACATGAGGCTCTCCATCCGGCTGTCTCCACTTTCATATATGGCCGGTGGAATATGTATCAACCCCGGCGGGAGGCCTCTTTTGACCTCGGTCAAGGCGTGTCCGTCGGGGATGTGTCATCCTGCAGGTTCGACGATACGGACTTGCCGGCCCGTTTGCGGGAAAGAAGGTGCCAAGGGAAAGGCGGAACTGCAAGGAGGAGAATCGAAATGTCCACAGGCAGTCTTCTGCAGCAGGCCGAACGGCTTGCAAGGCAGGCGGCAGCGGCAGATGTCGCCGCGCGCATCCGGTTGCAGCCCGAACTGACCCGGCTGGTCGAGCGGATGCGGATCGAGGGTATCCACGTGCCCGCGCGGCTTCAGCGGCTCGAGGCCGAACTGGCCGACGAGGCGATCGAGGCGCGGTTCGACAACATGCCGGTCTGAGCGCCGGCGTCGCGATTCAGCCCAGCATGATCCCGATGACCACCAGGATCAGGCCCACCGCCGAAAGCAGCAGCGACCCGAGGTTGTAGGGCAGGATCGCCATCAGCGCGGCGCGCAGTTCCTCGTCCTTCAGCCCGTCACGACGGATCCGGTTGGCGCGCAGGACGCACCAGATCAGGCCGCCGATGCCCAGCAGGGTCAGGCCGGTGCCGGCCCAGATCATCATCTCGAACATGTTTCCACCGCGTGCCGGTTGCCGTCGCCGCGCGTCTATCGGATCGCGTGGCCGCAAGCAAGGTCAGGGCCGGAAGGTCAGCGACAGCGCAAAGTCATAGCGTACCCGGCCCAGCCCTTCGGGGGCGGCGGGGAAACGGCCGGCGCGCCGGACCGCGGCCAGTGCGGCGCGGTCGAACCGGTCGTTGCCCGAAGAGCGCAGAAGGCGCAGCCCGATCAGCCGCCCCGAGCGCTCTACCGTCAGGGCAATGCGGGCGGTTCCGGTGCCCGAGGCTCCGCGCGGATAGATCAGGCGGCGGTGAACCTTGCGCAGGATGCGTGCGCCCCATTGCGCCTGCAACTGTCGCGCCGCCGCGTTCGAGGCGGCGCGACAGTTGCAGGCGCAATGG
>JALTNO010000040.1 GCA_027000645.1 Paracoccaceae bacterium
CCCCGCCCCGGTCGAGGTTCCCCTCCCGCCGCCGGAAACCCCGCCCGAAGCGCAGGCCGGCTCCGGCCTGCTGGGCCGGCTGCTGCGGCGGCGCGAAACCGGACCGGTCCTGCGACGCAGGCTGGACGACGAGATGCTGGAACAGCTCGAAGAGCTGCTGATCGCCTCGGACATGGGCGTGGACACCGCCATGCGCGTCACCGCCAACCTTGCCGAGGGGCGCCTGGGCAGGAAACTTTCCGTCGCCGAGATCAAGGAGCTCCTGGCCGCGGAAATCGCCCGGATCATGGAGCCGGTCGCCCGCCCTCTGCCGCTCTATCCGAAAAAGCCCCAGGTGGTTCTCGTGGTCGGGGTGAACGGGTCGGGCAAGACCACGACCATCGGCAAGCTGGCCAGCCAGCTCAAGGCCGCCGGCAAGAGCGTGGTGATCGCGGCAGGCGACACCTTTCGCGCGGCCGCCGTCGAGCAGCTTCAGGTCTGGGGCGAGCGTGCCGGCGTGCCGGTGCTGACCGCCCCCGAAGGCGCGGACCCGGCCAGCCTGGCCTTCGATGCCATGACCAAGGCGCAGCAAGACGGTGCCGATCTGCTGATGATCGACACCGCCGGGCGGTTGCAGAACCGCGCCGACCTGATGGAAGAGCTGGCCAA
This sequence comes from Paracoccaceae bacterium, assembly GCA_027000645.1. Taxonomy (GTDB): domain Bacteria; phylum Pseudomonadota; class Alphaproteobacteria; order Rhodobacterales; family Rhodobacteraceae; genus Jhaorihella. The sequence goes on from JALTNO010000040.1 coordinate 649, forward strand.
GATCGTCCGCGTGATCCGCAAGAAGGACGAAACCGCCCCGCACAACACGATCCTGGTGCTGGATGCCACGACGGGGCAGAACGCGCTCAATCAGGTAGAGGTGTTCAGGAAGATCTCGGATGTCTCGGGGCTGGTGATGACCAAGCTCGACGGGACCGCCAAGGGTGGCGTTCTGGTGGCGCTGGCCGACCGCTTCGGCCTGCCCATCCACGCCATCGGCGTGGGCGAGAAGATCGACGATCTCGCCCCCTTCGATCCGCAGGAATTTGCCGACGCACTGGTGGGGATCGATCGGTGAACCGCCCCGCCGCCACCCGGAGGGGCGGACCACATTGCCCCAGAGCATGTTGGGTCTGATCGCATCCGCCCTGCCCGGGGCGTTTGCGGCCCGGGCAGGCGCCCGCCCGTCCCGTCACTCCGCAGGTGCGCCTTCGGCGCAACCGCGGGCGGCCGCCTGCCCTTCGCCCGGCAGCCGGGTGAATCCGGCCGGACGCGACATGCCCTATTGGCGGTTGCGGTTGCGGCGGCGCTCCATCCATGCATCGACCATGCGCAACAATAGCAGAACAACGAGAGTCATCGCGGTAACGAGAACGGCCAGCGACAACCGGCCGGTGCCGCTGGACATGCCGATCCCGCCCACCATCCACAGGCTGGCCCCGGTGGTCAGCCCGTGCACGGACCCGCCCGAATGGATGATTGCCCCGGCGGCCAGGAAGGCCATGCCGGCGGTGACCGCCTGGATCACCCGGATCGGATCGGAGCGGATCACTTCGGCATTGCCGGCCCCGGCCGCGGCCACCGCGTCGAAGGCCACCAGGGTGAACAGGCAGGCCGCCAGCGCGACCAGGATATGGGTTCTCAGGCCGGCGGGTTTGGCATGGATCTCGCGCTCGATCCCGACAAGGCCGGCAAGCAGGCCGGCCACCAGCAGGCGCAGCCCGGAAACCGCCAGCGGCAGGTCGGTTTCGGGCGGGACGAATTGCGCGACGATGGCATCCCACATGACGGCGCCTCCTCCTGATACATCAAGGGGTCGCGCCGGGGCGCGGAACTGTCAAGGGAAACGGCCGGAATGAGCGCGTGGCTGATCGGGCTGGAAGGGACCGAGGCCGGCCATCGGCTTGCGCTGGGCCTGGCGGTGATGGCGGCCTTTCTGCACGCGGTCTTCGGCGCGCTTCAGAAGGGGCGGCACGATCCCTGGCTCAGCCGCGGCGCGATCGACGCGGCCTACGGGCTGATGGCGGCGCCATTCGCGTTGTTCGTCGTGCCATGGCCCGAGCCGCACATGTGGCCGATCTTCGCCGGCGCCTTCGTGATCCACGGGGCCTACAAGCTGCTTCAGGCCACCGCCTATTCCCGCGGGGCCTACACGGTAGTCTATCCGGTGGTGCGGGGAACGGGGCCGTTCTTCGCCGTGATCGGGGCGTGGATCGTGTTCGGGGAAACCTTCACCCCCGGCCAGTGGATCGGCGTCGCGGTTCTGCTGAGCGGAATTTTCGGCCTTGCGGGCTACAATCTTGCCTATCTGACGGCCGAACGCGACACCTTGCGTTCGGCGCTGGCGCTGGCGGTGCTCACCGGCATGTTCGTGGCGCTCTATACCACCTATGACGCCTACGGCATCCGGGCGACGGCCGATCCGTTCACCTTCCTGGCGTGGTTCTTCATGATCGACGGACTGATCATGCCGCCCATCGCGTTCCTGCGCTGGCGCAGCCTGATCGCGCGTCCCGCCGCGGGCCCGCTGATCCTGCGCGGCATAAGCGGCGGGCTGGTGGCGTTCGCCAGCTTCGGCGCGATCATGCTGGCCACGCGGCTGGACAAGGTGGGGCAGGCCGCCGTGCTGCGTGAAACCTCCACCGTGTTTGCGGCGCTGATCGGCTGGCTGGTGCTGCGCGAAACCGTCGGCCCCCGCCGGGTCGCCCTGATCGCCCTAATCGCGACCGGTGCGGTTCTGGTTGAGATGGGCGGCTGAAGCGATTACATGGCAGGAATCATGGCAGAGCAGAAACAGATCAACCCGATCCTCAAGCAGGTGCTGGAGCTGGGTCCCCCGCTTGCATTCTTCGCGATCTACATGGCGATCCGCGACAACAGCTATACCTTCCGTGGCACCGAATATTCCGGCTTCATCGTCTCGACCGTGGCCTTCGTGCCGATCATGCTGGGGGCGATGGGGGTGCTGTGGTGGCTGACGGGGCATGTCAGCCGCCTGCAGATATTCACCGCCTTCATGGTGATCTTCTTCGGCGGGCTCACCGCGTGGTTCAACGACGAACGCTTCTTCAAGATGAAGACCTCGATCGTCTACGGCACCTTCGCCGGGATCCTGGGGGTCGGGCTGGCGCAGGGCAAATCCTACCTGGCCTATGTCATGGCCGAGATGCTGCCCATGCGCGATGCCGGCTGGATGATCCTGACACGGCGCCTGACGCTGGGATTTGCCGCGCTGGCGGTGGCCAACGAACTGGTCTGGCGCACCATGTCCACCGACCTGTGGGTCAAGATCGAAACCTTCGGCTTTCCCGCGGCCCTGTTCGCCTTCCTGTGGTGGCAGGTCCTGGGCTTGCAGAAATACATGATCGACGATCCCGACGGCGACGGCTGAGCAGACCCGGCACGCGCCGCCGCAACGCATTGGGGCCGCCCGCCCACGGCGCGCGGCCCCTGTTCCGTCTTCGGGCGTTGCCGCCCCGCCCTGACGGGCCGGGCGCGCCCCTTCAGTCCTGAAGCGCCAGTGCCACGAAGCGCGGCTCGCCCCCGCGGCGCACCAGAAGCAGGATCGACTTGCGCCCGGCATCCCTGGCCTCGTCGATCCTCTTTTGCAGTTCGCGGAGCGTGCGCACCTTCTGCTGGCCGGCCTCGGTGATCACGTCACCTGCGCGCAGACCCTTCTCGAACGCCTGCGAGGATTCGTCGATGTCCATGATCACGAGACCCTGCGCATCCTTGCCAAGTCCGAGCTGCCCGCGCAACTCGTCATTCATCGGCACCAGCGTCATGCCCAGAACCTCTTTCGGGGTTGCTTCGGGCTTTGCGCCGCCATCGCGCGGCCCGGCGGCTTCGGCCTCTTCGCGCCGGCCCAGCGTCACCTTGAAGGTCTGCGTGCCACCGTCGCGGAAGACGACGACGCGCACGGTCTTGCCGACCTCGGTATTGCCGACGATGCGAACCAGAGAGCGGGTGTCCTTCACCTCGATCCCGTCGAAGGACAGGATCACGTCGCCGGCCTCGATCCCGGCCTCTTTCGCCGGCCCGTCGGGAACGTCCGTGACCAGCGCCCCGGAAACCTTGTCCAGGCCGATCGCATCGGCCACGTCCTCGGTCACGTCCTGGATGCGCACGCCCAGCCAGCCGCGGCGGGTTTCGCCGAACTGCTTGAGCTGATCGACCACCCGCGACACCACGTTCGAGGCCATGGAAAAGCCGATCCCGATGGAGCCGCCATTGGGCGACAGGATCGCCGTGTTCACCCCGATCACCTCGCCCTCCATGTTGAACAGAGGCCCGCCGGAATTGCCCCGGTTGATGGCCGCATCGGTCTGGATGAAATCGTCATAGACCCCGGAGAGGGCCCGGTTGCGGGCCGATACGATGCCGGCGCTGACCGAGAACCCCTGCCCCAGCGGGTTGCCCACGGCGATGACCCAGTCGCCGACCCGTGCCGTATCGGAATCGCCGAAGGACACGAAAGGCAGCGGCTTGTCCGCCTCGACCTTGAGCAGCGCGATATCCGTGGTCTTGTCGGTGCCGACCACCTTGGCCTTGATCTTCCTGCCGTCCAGGAACTCGATCGAGATCTCGTCGGCGCCATCGATCACGTGGTTGTTGGTGACAACATAGCCGTCTTCCGAAATCATGAATCCCGACCCCAGGGCAGTCGAACGGCGGGGGCGGTTCTCGCCGCCGTTGCGGTCCTGGAAATCCTTGAAGAAGTCCTCGAAGGGCGACCCCTTGGGCACGATGCCCTCGAAGCCGGGGCGGCCTTCGACAAGCGTCGTGGTGGTAATGTTGACCACGGCCGGGCTGACCCGCTCGACCAGCGGGGCAAAGCTGTCGGAGCGGGCCTGAACCATGACCGCCTGCGCCAGAACCAGAAGCGTGGCGAGAAACCCCAGCCACAGGGCCCTTGCCCGCACCGGGGAAAGCCCCCGGACCATCGGAATTGAAACTGCGACGTGCTGCAACGGAATCCTCCTCATACCCACGGCCGGAGCGGCAGCCCCGTGCCCTTGATGTCCTTGCTGCAAAGATGGGGCGAAAGCGGCAGCAATGCCAGCCCCGCAATCATTACAATCCTGTAATCCTGCGCCCGATCCCGCAACCGGAACCGTCGGTCAGGCGCCGAACCGCTTGGCAGTCCAGACGAGGATCAGTCCGATCACCAGGCCGAGCAGCCCCAGCTGCCTGCGCGCTGCCTCTGGCAGGGCGCGCATTTCCTGCAGCAGCCTCTCGACGATAGAAGGGGCCAGTGCCCAGACCAGCCCCTCCACGATCAGCACAAGCCCCAGCGCCAGAAGCGCAACCGCCATCACTCGGACCGGCCAGCGGCCGCCTTCTTCCCGGCCGTATCCGCCGTGTTCAGGTAGTTGAAGAACTCCGAGTCCGGCGACAGGACCAGCGACGAATTATTGCCCGCAAGCGCGTTCTCGTAGGCATTGAGCGACCGGTAGAACTCGAAGAACTCGGGATCCCGGCCATAGGCCTCGGCAAAGATCGCGTTGCGCCTGGCGTCGGCCTCACCGCGGATGATCTCGGCCTGGCGCTTGGCGTCCGAGACCAGCTCGACCACCGTCCGGTCGGCCTGGGCGCGCACCCTTTGCGCCGCTTCCTTGCCGCGGGCGATCTCGTCGGCGGCCTCGCGTTCACGTTCGGCCCGCATCCGGGCGAAGGTGGCTTCGAGGTTGGCCTGCGGCAGGTCGGTCCGCTTGAGCCGCACGTCGATCACCTCGAGTCCGAGATCGCGCGCCTCGGTAATGGCGCCGTTACGGATGCGCAGCATGAGCGTGGCCCGATCGGAACTGAGGATGTCGTTCGAACTGACTGAGCCCAGCACTTCGCGGGTCTGCGCCCGCAGGATCGAATCGAGCCGCGATTCCGCGAACGCCACGCCGCCCGCACCGACCGCTTCGCGGAACTGCATGATGTCCGCGATGCGATAACGCGCGAAGGCGTCCACGACCAGCCGCCGATCGTCCAGCGGCGTCACCTCCAGCGGCCCCACCTCGCGGCTGAGGATACGGTCGTCATAGGTGACGACCTGCTGGATCAGGGGGATCTTAAAGGCCAGTCCGGGATCTTCCTTGACCGCGACCACGCGGCCAAACTGGAGAACCAGCGCCTTTTCCCGTTCATCGACGATATAGATCGACGACAGGGCACCGATCGCCGCAAGGATCAGAACGGGCAGTATCAGGGCTGTTTTCCGCATCACTTTGTCTCCCCGCTCTTGCGCAGTTCGTTGAGCGGCAGGTAGGGCACGATTCCCTGTCCCTGTCCCTGCCCCTGCCCCAGCACGCTCTGGTCGATAAGGATCTTGTCCACGTTGCTCAGGACATTCTCCATCGTTTCGAGATAGAGACGCTTGCGCGTCACCTCGGGCGCCTTGCGGTATTCCTCGAGCACGGCGAGGAACCGGCTGGCCTCACCCTGGGCCTCGTTGACCACCTGCGCGCGGTATCCTTCGGCCTCTTCCAGCTTCTGCGCGGCCTCGCCCCGGGCGCCGGCCAGCACCTGGTTGGCATAGGCGTCGGCCTTCTTCTGCAGCCGATCGCGTTCCTGCCCGGCGGACTGCACGGCGCGGAAGGCGTCCTTCACCGGTTCGGGCGGGTCGGCGCCATCGAAGTTCACCCGCACGATGTTCACGCCGCTGTCATAGCTGTCGAGCGTCGCCTGGGTCAGCTCCTTGAGCTTTTCGGCAATGATGCCCCGATCCCGGTTCAGGATCGGCGCGAGGTTCGATTGCGCGATGATCTCGCGCATGGCCGATTCCGACACCGCGCGGATGGTTTCGCGCGGGTCGCGCAGGTTGAACAGGAATTTCGCCGGGTCCGAGATGTTCCAGACCACCTGGAAATCCACGTCGATGATGTTTTCGTCGCCGGTCAGCATCAGCCCGGCCTCGCTTCCGCGCGAGCCGGCGCCGATCTCTTCGGTCTGCTCGACCTTCACCGGGATCACCTCGGCTGTCACGACAGGCCAGGGGGCAAAGTTCAGGCCCGGATTGCCGATGGCCGAGAACTTGCCCAGAAACAACTCCACCGACTGTTCTTCGGGCTTGACCGTGTAGAAACTGGCCAGCCCCCACAGGATGGCCGCGGCCACCACGCCAAGGCCAATCGTCCCGCGGGTCAGCATCGGACCGCCGCCCCCGCCGCCCGGCCTCTGGCCGCCATTGCCGCGACCCGAACCGCCGCGCCCGCCCATCAGCACGCGCAGCTGTTCCTGCCCTTTCTTCACGAGCTCGTCGATTTCCGGAATCTGCGGCCCGTCCCTGTCCGGCCGGCGACCGCCGCCGCCTCCGCCGGGCTTGCCCCGATCACCACCGCCACCGGAAGAACCTCCGCCCCCCCAGGGGCCACCGCTGTTACCCGCCATGTGCCCTCTTTCTTTCCCTCATGTCCGCGCCGACAAGGCGCCAATATTAAACTGTGTTCGGCAATCCGCAATTCAAGCAGTACGTACCGGACTTCGCATCGTGACGATCTCCTCGGCCATGGTCGGGTGCACCGCCACGGTCCGGTCGAAATCCTCCTTGGTCGCCCCCATCTTTACCGCGATGCCGGCAAGCTGGATCATCTCGCCGGCGCCGGGGGCGACAATATGGCACCCCAGAACCCTGCGCGTGGCCTTGCTGACCACCAGCTTCATCAGGATGCGGTTGCTGCGACTCGAGAAGCAGGTCTGCATCGGCTTGAAGGAATTGGAGTAGATCTCGATCGGCTCCTGCTCGCGCGCGTCCTCCTCGCTCATCCCGATGGTGCCGAACTCCGGCTGGGTGAAGATCGCGGTCGGGATCAGTTCGTGATCCACCGGCGTCGGGTTGCCCCGGAACACGGTTTCCACGAAGGCCATGCCGTCGCGGATCGCCACCGGGGTCAGGTTGGCCCGGTTGGTCACGTC